>JAUYQT010000691.1 GCA_030697085.1 Azonexus sp.
GCCTATGTCAATTTCGCCCGGCAACGCCCCTGGCAGGAAGCCGCCGCCGCGTCACTGACCGAGTTGTTCGCGCCGACCATTCACCAGTCGCGTCTCGATAACTGGCCGACGCATTACCCGTGGATCGAACCGACTGGCTACGATTATTTTCGTCGTCGCCTCAACGAAGCGCCTCGCGATGTCGTCCATGGCCTGCGTATTACGCTTGGCCATTTCACCACGCGCCAAGAGCAGGAGCGGGTGATCGATATTCTGCAAATGAAGCTCGATATCCTGTGGTCGATGCTCGACGCCATGCTGCTGGCTCATTGCCCGGTGCAAATTGACAGTTGGGGCGCGTATACCAACATGGCACGAGTCTCATGATTTTATGGAGCAGGTTTTGGCAAAAAGCCGGGCGCCCGACAGCGCGCATTGACCAATAATCAATATCAGGAGCGGCAATGTGTCGTTCCATCGACAGGAGACATCAATATGAACTGGCAAACCCCGGCTTACTGTGAGATCCGCCTTGGCTTTGAAGTAACCGCATACGTTTACGTCCGCTAAACGAGCTACGGGGCGGCTTGCTGTCTGGTCGCCTCACGCCCAACGCCATGACAAACATGACCCAAACTTGCCCGCGGCTCAGTCCGCACTATGTCTTCCGTTACGAAGCCAGTCAGCAGGCGCACATCCTGCTCTACCCGGAAGGCTTGATCAAACTCAACCCCGCTGCCGCTGAAATTCTCCTGCGCTGTGACGGTGCGAGCACGCCTGATCAGATCATCGCTCACCTCGATGCCGCCTTCCCCGGCAACAGCGAAGCGATCACGCGCGACACGCATGCTTTTTTGCAGGCCGCCTACGACAAAGGCTGGCTGCGCAGCCAATAAAAAGGCGCGGCAGGACGACGCACAAAGAGGGCGCCTGCGTGACCCGACCCGGCATTTGAACTTTGAATCTGCGGCCATGCGCTGCTGATTGCTGGTGCAGAAGTATTTCAGCGCTCGGTTTTTTCCTGCTTACTGGTGTAGTGCTGACACGCTTTGCGCAGGAAACCCATCTGGTTTCGGAAGTTTCGGCAGCCTTTGCAGATTGCCAGATGCATTTCCAGATTGACCCGTTCGGCGAGCGTGGTTTTTCTGTCCTGGGCTTCGGATAGCAAATGGGTGACTTCCTTACAGCTCAGCATGGCTGTTCTCCTGTGGTGAACCAGTTTTTCTCCAGGCAGCGACGCAGTCCATTGCGGGCCCGATGCAGAATCACGTTGCAATTACTCGTTGTGAGCGCTAACTCCTGACAAACCTCCGCGGTTTCAAATTCCAGGAATTCACGCATCATGAAGACGCGAGCGGTGTTTTCCGGTAGTTTTTTCAGGCAGATATCAAAGATTTCCCAAAAGCGTTGTTGCCGGAAGCTTTCTTCCGGGTCGCCCCAATCGTGTGGGCGGGCGGCGGGTGACCAATGGGCATTGGTTTGAAATAGCCTGTCAAAGGTTTGGTCGAGGTTTTCTTCTTCCTGCGACATTGCCGAAATATTGGTGGTGCGACTTTGTAGCCGAATCTGATCGATGATCTTGTGACGCAAGATGGCAAAAACCCAGGTTTTCAGTGCCGAGCGCCCGGCAAATTCATTGGCGCTGGTCAGCGCGGCGGCGAGGGCTTCCTGGACGACGTCTTCGGCCAGTGATTCATCACGCAACTGCAGGTGCGCGAACTTGATCATGTCGTGGCGAATCTCGCCCAGCATCGCGTTGTCGATCATGCGAGTAGGGCTCGCGGCGAATTCCCCAACGCTCGGTTGATTGGCTCGTCGTTGAAAAATTTACCGATATCTCTAAACAAACCCATTGGTTTCTCCTAAAGCGGTGCGGGCGGAGATCGTACTGTTTGATCAAATTTCGGTCTATCGCCGCTTGGTGTGATCAGGTGGGCAAGGCTGGGGCAATGTTGCAGCAGGCGCTCAAAGTCTTCCTTGCGGTCAACGTCCCATAACGGGCTAAATTCAGACCATTGCCAGCCGATCTCGGTCAGTTGTCGGCGGGTTTGCGCCATGACCCGCTCGCTGCTCCATTCGATTGTTTCAAAGACGCGTCGTGCGGCTTGTTGCATGCCGATCAGCACATAGCCACCATCTTCTGCCGGGGTGAGCACGGCCTGGTTGATCGCCAGAGCGGTGGCGGCAGCTTGCAAGTGAGCGGCGTCGAGCGCC
Source organism: Azonexus sp. (assembly GCA_030697085.1). Classification (GTDB taxonomy): domain Bacteria; phylum Pseudomonadota; class Gammaproteobacteria; order Burkholderiales; family Rhodocyclaceae; genus Azonexus. The sequence continues at coordinate 2,194 of JAUYQT010000691.1, forward strand.
GGGCAGTCGGTGCCGATGACCAGTGTGCCGGCGGGGCAGGGCGATTCGGCGATTGCCTGGTGCATGCGTTCGCCCAGATCGCCAGGCATTTGCTGGCGCAAGCTGATCGTGTCGTGCTGCTGGGTGCATTGAATAAAGTCCGGGTGCTGCGTATTCGGCGTGCACCATAGCGTGACCGGGCCGAGGTTGGCGTTGAGCGCGGTGGCGACGGTTCGCTGGATAAGCCAGCCTTGCAGGGCGGCGGCACCTTCTGCACCGAGGTGTGGAATCAGGCGCGTTTTGCTTAAACCGGGGATCGGCGCCTTGGCCAGAATGGCGATGGCGATGCGCTGGTTTGCCTCAGTTTTTACCTGGGACATAGCCGTACTCCCGGGCAAGATCATGCGGGCTGGCGCCGAAAAAAAAGCGCAGGCGGAGTTGCCACATCAGCAATATTGTTCGCAGCACACCATGTTTTTCCCAGCGTCGGCCGGAGGTGATGACTTTTTCGGCAAGACAGACGGGGCGTGATATCGCCAGCATTCGGCGGGAAAAAACGATGTCTTCCATGAGCGGAATGTCGGGGAAGCCGGCGGCCAGAATAAACGCATCTTTCGTCACAAAAATGGCCTGGTCGCCGGTCGCAATGCCGGTCAGGCGCGAACGCCAGTTCATCAGGCGGGCAATCAGCCCCAGACCGGGGGCGGCGCCGTTGATCGTTACATCAAAACGCCCCCAGCATGCGCCTTGGCTGATTGCGCCATTGATCAATGCCGGGGCCGCTTCGGGCAATTCGGTGTCAGCGTGGAGAAATAGCAAAATATCAGCCCTTGCCAGGGTGGCACCCGCATTCATCTGGCAGCCGCGGCCCTGGGGTGAGGTACTGACCTGGTCCACGAATTGGGGGGCGAGTTTGGCCAGAAGTTGCGGCGTGGTGTCGCTGCTCGAGCCATCGACCACGATGATCTCGCAGCCTTGGCGGCGGATGCGCTGTAGTCGTTCGAGCAAAAGCGCTAGCCCAGCGGCCTCATTAAGCACCGGGATGATGATGGAAATATTGGCTATTTCAGGAGCGTAGTTCATCGTTGGCGGTTATCTAGGTCGGGGCAGGGCATTCGGCCTCTTTCGTGACAAAGCGAAAATCGGCAAAGCCGGCATGGGCCTGCTCGCCCGTATTGTCGGTATCCGAGGCGACGGCGAGTCCGCTCAGTTCACCGGCAAGATTGCCAAAGGCGCGCTGGAAATCATCTAGCACATTGCGTCGTTCATGCACCCAGACGCCTACCTGGCCAGCGCCGGAGCGGAGCACCCAGAGGCGGACGCGGTCGGTGTAGGCACTATTCTGCAAGGTGCCGACGGGGTGCGTGTTATCCCAGACGTAGTTGAGCGCCGCATCGGGGAGCTGCGCGCCGTAAACGGCGCGGCCCAGACTGAGTTTGGCGCGGGTCGCCAGGCTGAGCTGTTCCGGCGGCACGGTGAAGGTCAGATAAATTCGCGCCGCATAGTCGTCGCCGGATTTTTGGCTCATGTCAGCGGAAAGAAGCGGCGCATCAATCCGCCATTGCCAACATAAAATCGGGGTCTTTTTCAGGTTGACCGCAAGCGTTCGTCCGAGCAGCGCCATGCTTTTATCGGCCTGTGCCTCAATGGCAAATACACCATCCCATTGGCGCAGGGCGTATCGGGTGGGCGGAATTTTCGGGTTCGGTTGCTCGATCTTCCAGGGCGCCGGGATGGCTGGGTTTGCTACCTCAGCCTCGCTGAAGCGCCCCACCCAGAAGCTATCGGCCGGTGCCGTCAACGGCAGGGCCAGCAGCGTGATGAGCATGAAGGAATTAAATCGGGGCATGGCCTGCTGATCCTCCCGCCATTTCGACGGTCAATAGTGGGTGTGGCTTGTGAAGTGGCATGCGATGCTTTCTCAAAGATCGGGCTGGGATCAAGGATTTTTTGTCTGAGCATTAGTCGGCTGGCGGTCCATTTTCTTACAGGCAAGCCTGCTTAGGCGCGCTGGTCAACTAGTTTTCAACCTGGCGCTGTCGCGTCTGGTGGTCGGGTATCATCATTGGGTTATAGGGAGGCAAAAAATGCAAGCCACGGCAAGCCCGGTGCTGAGAGATATCGTGCTGATTGGTGGTGGTCACAGCCATGTTGGCGTGCTTCATAGGTTTGCCATGAACCCGTTGCCCGGCGTGCGCCTGACGGTGATTTGCACCGATACCGAGACACCTTATTCAGGCATGTTGCCGGGCTATATCGCCGGTCATTACCGTTTTGACGAGGTCCATATCGACCTGCGTCGGCTGGCCGAATTTGCCGGCGCACGTTATTACCGGGACGAAGTGATCGGCATCGACCGTGCATCGCGCCAGGTCTTGTGCCGTCAGCGGCCGCCCGTGGTTTACGACGTTTTGTCGATCAATATTGGTTCGACGCCGCAACTGGCGCAGGTCGCCGGTGCCTGCGAGCACGCCGTGCCGGTAAAGCCGATTCGTCGTTTTAATGAACGCTGGCTGGCGCTCCTGGCTCGGGTTTGCCAGCACCCGGGCGCGACGACGATCGCCGTTGTCGGCGCCGGTGCCGGTGGGGTTGAGTTAACGCTGGCCATGCAATATCGGCTGCGTCACGAATTGCTGGCCCGCGGGCGCCATCCCGACGAGTTGCGGTTTCATCTTTTTTCCGCCAGTTCGCAAATTCTGCCAACGCACAACGCTCGGGTACGCCGGGCGTTTGCCAGCGTTTTGCTTGAACGTGGCGTCATCGTGCATCTGGACGCGAAAGTGACTCAGCTTTCGGCTGGCAGTCTGCAAACCGAGGCCGGCGAGGTGCTGGCGGCGGATGAAATCATTTGGGTGACTCAGGCCGGTGGCGCCGCATGGTTGCGTGAAACTGGGCTAGCGCTGGATGACAAAGGTTTTATTCGCATTCACGCCACCCTGCAGAGTGAAACCGATCCACTGATTTTTGCCGCCGGTGATTGCGCCGCGATGATCGATCACCCGCTGGAAAAAGCCGGCGTCTTCGCCGTGCGCATGGCCAAACCGCTGGCGGAAAATCTACGCCGGACGCTACTGCGCCAGCCGTTGCTCTCCTATCGTCCGCAGCAAAGCTGGCTAGCTTTGGTCAGCACCGGCGACCCGCATGCCATCGCCTCGCGGGGCAGTTTTTATGCTCGTGGCGATTTGCTCTGGCGCTGGAAGGACTGGATCGATCGTCGCTTCATGCGGAAATTTACCGAACTAAACCCTTTGCCAATGGCCGGCCCGCGCTTGCTTGAGGAAATTCCGCTCGACGAAGACGAACGGATACAGGCAATTTCCGTCAGCGCCATGCGCTGCGGCGGTTGCGGCGCCAAGGTCGGCGCCAGCGTGCTGGCGCGGGCACTGGCCAGGATTCAGCCGCTCGAACGTAATGACGTGCTGATCGGCCTGCAGGCGCCGGATGACGCCGCCGTGGTTCGCGTGCCTTCGGGCAAGGCCATCGTCCAAACGGTCGATTTTTTCCGCGCCTTCATTGACGATCCCTGGCTGTTGGGTCAGATCGCCGCCAACCACGCGCTTGGCGATATTTTTGCCATGGGCGCCGAAGCGCAGACGGCGACCGCCATAGCCACCGTGCCGCCGGGTCTGGCAAGCAAGGTTGAGGACACGGTGTTTCAAATGCTGGCCGGGGCTGTTTCAGTTCTCAATGAAGCCGGTTGCGCGCTGGTCGGCGGCCATACGGGTGAGGGTCAGGAACTCGGCCTCGGCTTCGCCATCAATGGTCTGGTCGACGAAACGCTGGCCAATGTCATGCGAAAAAGCGGCATGCGCCCCGGCGACGTGTTGCTGCTGACCAAGCCGATCGGTACCGGCACGCTGCTTGCCGCCCACGCCCGCTTGCAGGTTGCAGGGCGCTGGATCGATGCGGCGCTCGACTCAATGTTGGTTTCCAACCGGCCCGCCATCCCTTGCCTGATCGCCCACGGTGCCACCGCCTGCACCGATCTCACCGGCTTCGGCTTATTCGGCCACTTGCTCGAAATGTGCCGCGCCTCAGGTGTGGACGTCGAATTGGCGCTGGCCGCCGTGCCGGTGCTCGATGCTGCGGTCGACACGATTTCGGCCGGTATTTTCAGCTCATTGCAGCCGGCGAATATCCGACTGAGCCGGGCCTTGCAGCAGCCGGACGCCTTGCGCAAAGACCCGCGTTACCCGCTACTTTTCGACCCGCAGACCGCCGGCGGTCTGCTCGTCAGCATCCCGGCCGAATCCGCCGACGCTTGCCTCGCAGCACTGCATGGCCTTGGCTACTTGAAAGCAGCCCGCATTGGGCGGGTTTTGGCGTCAGTCGATGGGCGTGAACCGATACGGCTGCTTGCCTGAGAAGTTTGCTTCTTGATCCGGGAAACCCCAGTCTTCAACCGAGGTTTCCAGGCGGCTTGCCAATTATTTGGCGGCGCTATCCGGAGGGGGATCGCCGCCCGTAGCCATCACCCGATCACGCAGCGTCTGCAGTGTCGATTGAGCCTCGGCGGCGGCTTCCTGCATCTCATCCTGAGTCAAAGACCGAAGCAGCCCTTCCAGTTCGATCCGCAGAATGTTCGGGCACTTGCCGACCACGCCGAGCAGAATTCTGTCGACCTTCTTCGCCCCCAACCCGAACAGCACCTTTTCCAGCACGAACAGACGGACGATGATGATGTCCTCCTCGCCCTGCGCTGTCGCCTGGATCGCTTCAATTTCCTTGCGCAGGTAAGCGCGGAACTTGAGCGGCGTCACTTCGGCAGGCACCTGCAAAGTGGCAGAACGGTATTGGCCTTGGATCATGGTTGGGTTGACGATTGCAAAGTGGCGATTTTCGCAGAAGGCTGGGCGCTGAGAAAGCCCGAACGCGCCTCTGCCCGTGTTATTTATCTCGACTGGATATTTGCCAAGGATTAGCGCATTCTCACGGCAGCGCGTTATTGCAGACAAACTGTCGGCCTCAAAAATTTCCATGAATTTGAATCTATTTCAGCGGCACTCACTGAAGACCCGAGTGACCCTCTACACCCTGGCGATTTTCCTTGCTGGCATCTGGTGGCTGGCCTTCTACGCCAGCCACCAGATGCGCGACGATATGGAGAAAATGCTGAGCGATCAGCAATTCTCAACTGTTTCGTTCATGGCCGCCACGCTGGACGAAGAGTTGGGCGAACGGTTTTGGGGGCTGAACATGGTGGCGAGCAGGATCAGCCCCGAACTCCTGGCCGACACAACGAGTTTGCAGGCCACGTTGGATCAACATCAACTTTTTCAACACCAGTTCAACGGAGGCGCCTTCATCACCGGGATGGATGGCACTGCGACGGCCTCCGTTCCTCACTCAGCAGAGCGTCAGGGTACCAATTACCTGGATCGGGATTACATCCTCGCTGCCCTCAAGGACAGCAAAGCCAGCATCGGTCGGCCGGTGATCGGCAAGCAACCGCACACCCCGCTTTTTGTCATGGCGGTGCCAATTCGCGATGCACAGGGCGCGGTGATTGGTGTTCTCGCTGGTGTAACCAACCTTGGCCAGCCGAATTTTCTCGACAAAGTCACCAGCAAACATTACAGCAAGACCGGCAGTTATCTGATCGTTTCACCGCGTGACCGCCTGGTCGTCACCGCTTCTGACCGCAGCCGGGTCATGGCAGCGCTTCCGGCGCCGACTCCGCCCGTCAAAGGATCGACCAGTCGCTTTATTGCGGGCTACGAGGGGTCCGATGTGGTGATCAATTCACTGGGTGAGGAGGTGCTGGCCTCGGCCAAGGGCATTCCCGTAGCCGGTTGGTATGTCGCGGCCTCACTGCCCGTTGAGGAGGCTTTTGCGCCTATCGAGCACATGCAGCAGCGCCTGCTTATGGCAACCGCCTTGCTCACGTTGCTGATCGGCGGCTTGTGCTGGTGGGTGCTGACGCGACAACTGACGCCAATGCTTGCTGCGTCCAAAGTGCTACGTGGTCTATCCGATGAAATGCCGTTGCCACCACCTCTGCCCATTCAACAACATGATGAAGTTGGCATTCTGGTGGCCGGTATCAATCGGCTATTGGCCATCGTTGCGCAACGGGAAAACTCGCTGATTGAGGCAGGGCGCCGTTTTCGCTTAATGGCTGATAGTGCACCGGTATTGATCTGGTACGCGGGCGAAGATTTGCTGTGTCAATATTTCAACAAGGTGTGGCTCGACTTCACCGGACGCAGCGTTGATCAGGAGGTGGGCAAGGGCTGGATGGAGGGTATTCACCCGGAAGACTTTCAGCGCTGCCTGGATGCCTATACAGCGGCCTTCAGTGCCCGACAGGGCTTCACCATGGAATATCGCTTGCGTCGTTTCGATGGCGAATATCGCTGGCTAATCAATCAAGGCGTGCCGCGTTTTGACGAGCAGGGCATTTTTGTCGGGTATATCGGCTCCTGTGTCGATATCACCGAACGTAAACTTGCCGAACAGGCGCGTAACGAAAGCGAGGTTCGCCTTCAGATGGCGCTGTCCGGCGCCGATATGGCGACTTGGGATTGGGACATTCAAAGTGGCGCCCTGATTTTTAACAGCCGGTGGGCGCAGATTCAGGGATGCACGCCGGATGAATTGCTGCCCCGTATTGAAGCCTGGGAAAAGCGGGTATTTCCCGATGATTTGTCAGCGGTCAGAGAGCTTCTGGATAGTCATTTCAAGGGCGAAACGCCGGTCCACGCCGTCGAGTACCGCGTCCGTCACAAGGACGGCCACTGGGTTTGGGTGTACAGCCAGGGCAAGGTGGTGGAATGGGATGGCATGGGCAATCCACTGCGCGCGATGGGGGTCGCTCTCGACATCAGTTCGCGTAAAAATAGCGAATTGGCACTGGTGGAAAGCGAGGAAAGATATCGTAACCTGGCAGAAAACTCGGCGGATTGGGTTTGGGCCATGGATGGCAACGGGCGCACGACTTATAGCAACGACAAAGGTGCGGAGATTCTTGGTCTGAAGCAGGAAGACACTCTCGCCACTGACGCAGTGACTCGTGTTTACCAGGACGATATCCCGCAGTTCATTGCCGTTATTGAACAGGCAATTACCCGTCGATCGGGATGGCGCAATGTCAGGATGCGCTTCCAGCATGCCGATGGCAGTTACCGGACATTTGAATCATGCGCTTCACCGATATTCGATCTGGCCGGTAATTTGACCGGTTTTCAGGGTATGAACCGCGACGTCTCGGCGCGAGAAGCGCTGGAGACCGAACTGATCGCGGCCAAGGCCGAGGCCGAGAAAGCCAACAACGAAAAATCACGCTTCCTGGCTGCCGCCAGCCACGACCTGCGCCAACCGCTCGCCGCCCTTTCACTCTATATCGGGGTATTGGCGCGTCGCGTCACGCCGGAGAACGTCAAAGTGATCGGCAGTATTCAGGATTGCCTGAAGTCCCTGTCCGAACTGCTTTCCGACTTGCTGGATGTGAGCAAGCTTGAGGCCGGGGTGGTCATTCCCAAGGTGTCAGGCTTTGCCATTGACGAATTGCTGACGCCGCTGGTTTCCATCCATGCCGCCGAAGCCGAGTTGAAAGGGCTGTGCTTGCGTTTTCGGCATTGCGGCGCGGTCGTACGCACCGATCAGATGCTGTTGGCCCGATTGATCGGCAACCTGATCGTCAACGCCATTCGTTATACCAACCAGGGCGGCGTCCTGATCGCCTGCCGACGGCATCAGGACAAGCTGTGGCTGGAAGTTTGGGATACCGGCGTCGGCATTGCGGAAGATGAGCTCGGGAGTATTTTTGAGGAATTCAAGCAGCTTGGCGATGATGCCCGCACGCGGGGCAGTGGCCTGGGCCTGGCCATCGTCGATAAGACCGCCAAGCTCCTGAATCTGAAAATCCGTGTCTCCTCCCGGCCCGGCCGTGGTTCGCTGTTTGCCATCGAATTACCGCCCGGAAGAGCACTTGAACCGGCTGAAGCCACACCGCTTCAACACGCTGCGCGACGCCTCAGAATCGGCCTGGTCGACGACAATACCAATGTGCTGCAGGCGCTGACGTTGGTCCTGGAAGATGCCGGCCATGAGGTCTTGGCGGCGACCAATGGCGCCGACCTGATCGCACGCCTGGCCCAACAAGCCCCCGATATCGTCATCTCGGATTACCGCCTGGCTGCGATGGAAACCGGCTTTGATGTCATCGAAGCCGCTCGGGCACTTTTTGGCCAGGAATTGCCGGCCTTCATCATTACCGGCGACACCGATCCGGCACTAATCCGCAACATGGCCGAGCGCGGCATTACTGTTCATTACAAGCCGCTGCAGATGGAGACATTTCAGGCCTGCATCATTGAGGCGACCGAGCGGCGGCAGGGGTAAGTTGGCTATCTGGCCGGGCAAACGCAAGCGCTCGCAAGCCCGACTCTCCAGCGTTGCGGTTGAGGGAGGGAACAGAACCCTTTCCTTATGCCGCCAGCGCATCGGCCAATTTGTTCCGGCATGGCGGATAATCCGCCGATGCCCCGCTACCTCATCTACGCCATTGTTTTTATCGAAGGTTTTTGCTCGCTCGGTGCCGAGATCATTGCGCTACGCCGGCTGGTGCCACATATCGGCAGTTCGATCATCGTCACGGCGCCGACCATCGGCTTTTTTCTGCTCGCTCTCGCTCTCGGCTACGCTTCAGGCGCCCGGGTAGCCGGCAATTACAGCGCCATCGTCAGCCGCAATTTCCTGATCGCCGCCGTGCTGGCCGGCGTCGGCCTGGCCGGTGTTAGCGTGGACTGGATGTTTGCCCATCTGCAACCGGCGCCGGTGGCCTACCTTGTCTTTATCGGCGGCGTGCTTTGCCCGCTCGCCTGGCTGCTCGGCCAGACGGTGCCGATCCTGACCAACCTGATGAAGCACGAGCGCACCGGCGAAGCGAGCGGCATGGCGCTCTATTGGTCGACCCTGGGTTCCTTTCTCGGCTCGCTCAGCCTGTCGCTAATCGTCATGCAGTGGCTGGGCGTTTCCGCCGCCGTCTTCGCCTGTGCGCTGGGTTTGGTCATCGGCAGCCTGCTGCTGGCTGGGCGTACCGTGAAAACGGCCCTGTTTTCGCTGTTGACCGTAGCAGTCGCCGCCGGCATCAATAGCCAGCATGAAGTCACCGCCGATACCGCCTACGCCGAGTACATCATCGGTAATGTCGACATCCCCGGCCAGCAAAACCCGCGCGCCTTCTGGGTCAATAAATCGACTGCCTCGCTGATCGACGATGCCGAACCGCCCAACTACACGCGCTACATCAAGCACCTGCGGCAAATTTTGCTCGACGATCTCGGCTTCAAGGACAAGGATATTCTGGTCCTCGGCGCCGGCGGCTTCACGCTGTCGCATCGCGAACCGCTCAACCGCTACACCTACGTCGATATCGACCCGGCCATCCGCGGCATTGCCGAAAAACACTTTTTGCGTGAACCGGCGCTTGGCGAATTCATTGCCGACGATGCCCGGCGTTTTGTCGCCACCAGTACGCGCCGTTTCGATGCCGTGGTCGTCGATGTGTACAGTTCCCACAACTCGATCCCCAGCCATCTCGTCACCCGCGAGTTCTGGGCCGGTAGCCGCCGCGTGCTGAAAGCAGACGGCATCCTGCTCGCCAACCTGATTCTCGATGGCAAACTGGAGTCGCCTTACGCCCGCAATCTGCTGGCCACCATCGAAAGCGTTTACGGCCGTTGTGCGGTCGACGTGCTGCACAAGGGGAAAAAGCAGGCCAATGTCGAAGTCAGTTGTTACGCCAGCAGCCAGCCGGGAAAAACCGGGATTTACCTCGATGAAAAAAATCAGGCCGATCTCGACATGGCCCGCTCGCGGTAATATTTCCTCGACTTTTTGACTAGAGAGATGGCGAGGCGTATGGTCTTCACCCATCCTTAGACCGGTCCAGCCGGCACGCTTCGTCAATGAAGTCCATCCATCACATCAAGGGAGATATTTTGGAACACCTACCAAGCCAGGCTCCGGCCAACGGCGATAGCGCACACAATCTGGCGGTGCGCCTGATGCAGCACCTTGTCATACCGACCTTCGTGCTCGACGCCAACCGCCGCGTCACTGTCTGGAACCACGCCTGTGAGCGGCTGACCGGCATCCCGGCCGCCGAGATGATCGGTACCAGCGACCACTGGCGCGGCTTTTACAGCGAGTACCGCAACTGCCTGGCCGATGTCGTCGCCCTCAAACAGCATGATCAGCTCGACGCGCTCTACGCCGCTCACGCCAGCCCCGGCCCCTTCGGCTTCGGCCTGCACGCCGAGAACTGGTGTGTCATGCCGGTGATCGGTGAACGCCGCTACCTGGCGGTCGATTCGGGACCGATCTATGACGATCATGGCAAGCTGGTGGCCATTGTCGAAACGCTGCGCGACATGACGGACCAAAAGCTCGCCGAAATGGCGCTGCACGATCTAGCCGCCCTCGACGGCCTGACCGGCGTCGCCAACCGTCGCACGCTGGATGAAAAACTGGACCGCGAATGGAAATCCTGCCAGCGCGTCGCGACCCCGCTGGCCTTTATCCTCGGCGATGTCGACTATTTCAAATGCTATAACGACACTTACGGCCACCAGAAAGGCGATGACTGCCTGCGCGCCATCGCCAACACCCTGAGCCGGGCCGTATTTCGCCCGGCCGACCTGGTCAGCCGCTACGGTGGCGAGGAATTCGCCATCATCATGCCCAATACCGACCTCCACGGCGCCCAGGCCGTTGCCGAGCGAATCTGCGAAGCCGTGCGCCAACTCGAAATCCCGCATGCAGGCTCCGAAACCTATCCGTCCGTGACCATGAGCCTGGGCGTCGGGGCAATGATCCCGACCAGCGGCGCCTGCCCGGCGCAACTGATTGGCGCCGTCGACGCCGCTCTCTATCGGGCCAAACACGCCGGCCGCAACCGCGTCGTCACCGCCGAGACTGACTAGAGCGTCGACCTGGGGCTCTCGGGCCATTGGGCGCTGTTCCAATGCCTGCCCCACACCCTCGGCCGGACGTCCATTCAATGGCGCATTCTGGACAACGCCCACCAGAAACGGAATCTCGCTGAGTACAAAGGTTTTCTCGAAGTCAAAGAATCGACCATCACGGCATTGCGTGCGCTGGTGGCAGAACTGATTGCGGACGCCGGCAAGCTGATCGAAGCTTGAAACAGTCGCTTTTCCGTTCTTTTTTGATGAGTTGGTTGTAAAGAAAGGGTGTAAAGGGGTCACCCCTTTAAAAAAAGGGGTCAGACCCCTTTGCCTGTTTTTTGGCGTTGACCGTAGCAATTCAAATTTGCCCCGGCCCTGTATTAATTCGGGTCGTTTGAGTAGGTAAGTTGGCGTTGGTGCTTGATTGCCAGTAGCACCACATCGGTCTCGGAATGGGCGTACAAAACGATATGCTGGCCGATAACGTACTCCCGCAAGTGAGGCAAACCTGCTTGTTCAGCCAGTTGCATTACTGCCTCAAGTCTTAGCTGGGCCTGGATAGATGTTGCTGCCAGAAAACGAGCAGGCCGCCCCCCTCCTGGTGACCACTGCAATACCGAAATCATCTCGCGCAGTTCAGTTTTTAACTTGGCGAACCGTGCATTGGCGCTGTCAGCATCCTGCAGGCGAAAAAATTGGTGAGCAGTTTCCAAATTGGCGAGGAAGTTCGGCGCAGCCTCGACCTTGGCGTTTAAGCGCAACGCCATGATTTCAGCTCAAGGCTTTCATCAGGTCAGCGGTCGATACTCGCTTGCCTGCAAGAACTTCGCGCAAACCGGTTTCGGCGTCTGCAAGCA
>JAUYQT010000136.1 GCA_030697085.1 Azonexus sp.
TTTGATAATAATCGCGGATCGCAAATCATCAGCACGCCACGATCGGTTTCATCACGAATCAACCGCCCGGCGCCCTGCTTGACGTTGATGACGGCACGCGGCAACTGGTATTCCATGAAGGGATTGCGCCCCTGCAGCCGCATCTGCTCGATACGCGCCGAGAGCACCGGGTCATCCGGCGGCGCGAAGGGAATTTTGTCGATGACCACTAGCGAAAGCGCCTCGCCACGCACGTCAACGCCTTCCCAGAAACTCTGGCTACCGACCAAAATGGCGTTGCCATGATGGCGAAAGCGTTCCAGCAGATCATTTTTACTGCCCTCGCCCTGCATCAACAAGGGCATTTCATGCCCTCCGTCTTCGAGACGCGCCTTGAGCAGTTCATGCGTCCGGCGCATGGCGCGCAAGCTGGTGCACAGGAAGAATGCGCCGCCGCCAGCAGCAATAGCGGCGGGAAAAGCCGCATCAACCACCGCTTCGGTATAACCGTAGGAGTTCGGCTCCGGCATGCCGAGCGGCACGTAAAGCACGGCTTGCTTGCCGTAGTCGAAAGGGCTTTCCCAGCAGGCCGACTCCGGCTCGCCGAGCCCCAGTTCGGCGCAGTAGTGGTGAAACTTGCCCTGCACCGCCAGCGTCGCCGAGGTGAAAATCCAGGCGCGCGGATGGCCACCCATCTGCTTTTTGAAAATTTCAGCGACATCGAGCGGCGTTGAATTCAGTTGCAAGGATTGACTAAACGCTTCGGCCCAACGCACGTAACCCGCGGTAATTTTCTGCCATTCGCCCAGGCGCTGCACCAACTCGAGCGCCCGCTGCCAGCATTTTTCCAGACCTTCGGCACGCTCGGCCTGGGTTTCGAGAATGGCAGCGAATTTTTCCATCTCTGCTGCCAGCACTTTCAACGCCGGCGAAAATTCGGGCTTTTCTTCGAGTTGACCGTAGGAGAAGCGCCCAGCATCAAGGCCAACCGTCAGACGCAAATCCTTGGCGACTTTCTCCATTTCCCGGCTGGCCGACTGCAGATCGAGGCAATCCCGGGCATTCAGCATGCCTTCAGTACGCGCATCGCGGGCCAGGTCAAGCACCTGGGCGGTCGATATCGTATCGCCAAAAAACAGCGTTGCCACTTCCGGCAACTGGTGCGCTTCGTCGAAAATCACCGTGTTGCAGGCCGGCAGCAATTCCGCCATGCCTTCGTCACGCAACATCACGTCAGCGAAAAAGAGGTGGTGATTGACCACGACCAGATCAGCCGCCATCGCCTCGCGGCGGGCCAGCATCACGAAGCAGTCCTTGTAGTCAGGACAATCCTGGCCGAGACAATTTTCCCGGGTCGAGGTGGCGTGATTCCAGACCGGCGAGGATTCGGAGACTTCCACACATTCGGCTTTGTCGCCGCTATGCGTCACCTTGGCAAAGACCGAGATACGGCGCGCATCGGCGGCATCTTCGCGGGTCAGAAAACGCCCATCAGCCAGCGATT
>JAUYQT010000270.1 GCA_030697085.1 Azonexus sp.
TGCAGTGATTTGAGATAAAGCTCGGGCCGGTTCATGTGCAGCATCAGTCCGCTGGCCTGATCGATACCGGGGAGCTCGGGCCAATCTTCCGGCAGGCTGGCGCTTTCTTCGCCACTGGCCGGCAGGTTGTCGGCATGGAGCGGCGGAAGCCATTGGCTGAGCGTATCGTAGAGAGCTTTCGGATTGATCGGCTTGGTCAAATGGGCGTTCATACCGGCGGCGCTGGATTGCTGCTCGTCCTCGGCCATTGCATGGGCGGTCATGGCGATCACCGGCAGGTCGCGCCAGCGCGGGTCGGCGCGGATGGCACGGGTCGCCGTCAGGCCATCCATTACCGGCATCTGGATGTCCATCAGGACCAGGTCGAAGGTTTCCTTTTCCAGCAGATCGAGGGCTTGCTGGCCGTTGATAGCGATGCTGACAGCGAAGCCGACCCGCTGCAGCAGCGCAATGGCGATAGTGCGGTTGATCGCGATATCTTCAACGAGAAGAATGTGCTGGCCGGCCCAGCGCGGCAATTTTGGCGGTTTTTTCGCGTCGACCGCAGCAAGTTGCTGTCGGGCGTGCTCGATGGCTGGCCCGGCCGGCAGGCTGAAAATAGCGCTGAAACGGAAGATGCTGCCCTGATTCGGCGAGCTTTCAAGGCTGATTTTGCCCCCCATCAATTCGACCAGTTGCCGGCAAATGGCCAGTCCCAGGCCGGTTCCGCCGAAGCGCCGCGTAATGCTGCTGTCGGCCTGGGTAAAGGGAGTAAACAGGTTTTCCTGCTGCTCGGCCGGGATGCCGATGCCGGTGTCGCACACGACAAATTCGAGGCTGATGTGGCGTTCGTCCAGTGGGGTGGGGGGGCCGACGCTGACTTCGATCTCCCCTTGGCTGGTGAACTTGACGGCATTGCCGACCAGGTTGATCAGGATCTGGCCGAGACGCAAGGCGTCGCCGAGCAGCAGGGCTGGCACATCGTCATTTTTGACAAAGCGCAGCGTCACGCCGAGGGCATGGACGCGGGTGTTGAACAAGCTGCCGACCGATTGAAACAGCTTGTCGAGCTTGAAAGGCGCGCTCTCCAGGACGAGGCCGCCCGCTTCGATTTTTGAGTAATCGAGAATGTCGTTGATGATGCCGAGCAGGTTGTCGGAAGATTGCATGACGTGTTCGAGATACTCGCGCTGCTGCGGCGCCAGCGGCGTTTCGAGCAGCATGCGGCTGAGTCCGGTGATGGCATTCATCGGCGTGCGGATCTCGTGGCTCATCCTGGCCAGGAAGTCAGACTTGGCGTGATTGGCTTGGTTGGCCTCGGCAATCGCCTGCTGCAGGTCTTGGGTGCGCTGGTCGACCTGGCTTTCGAGGGTTTCGCGGTAGGTGTTCAGTTCATGGTCGCGCTTCTGCAGCGAGTCGAGCATCTGGTTGAAGCCGCGGCTCAGGCTGCCGATCTCGTCCTGGCTGACAATGTCCAGACGTTCGTTGAGATTAGCGTTACGTGAAACCCGGTTGACCAGCTGGTCGAGATTTTCCAGCGGCGCGGTAATCCGGCCCACCACGTAACGGCTGAGCAGCAATGCGGCGCTGAGGGCGGCGAGCAGGAGGATGATCGTTTCGCCCATGGTCTGCCGCATGGTCTGATGATATTGCGCCAGCGATACGACCAATTCGATGCGGCCGGCCGGCGCCGCTTGTCCGGCCAGCTGAATCGGCGCCTGGATGACCCGGTAATCGTTAATGAACAGGGGGCGTTCCAAGTCCGTCGGGAAGGGTTGGGCAGCCTCTGGATGGCGCTGATAGACGGCCAGCGTCTTGTCGTCGCTGAGTTGGATGCGGCCGGCTTCCACCGCCGGATTGATCGCCAGCGAGGACAGCAGGCGATCGGCCTCGCGCTTGTCGAAAAAGGCCACGGCCGCCTGTGAATTGGTCGCCAGCAGCCGGGCCTGGGCTGCCATCGACTCGGTCCACTGGGTTTGCAGCAGCTGTTTCTGCTGTGAATAGACGAGCAGGAAAACCAGCCCGACGGTGATCAGCAGGAAGGAAAAGGAGAGCACAACCAGCTTGTTGCGGATAGTCGGCTCAGGCAGGACGAGTGCCCGCAGGCGCTGGAGAAGCTGGCTCATCGTTCGATTATCCGGGCCAGGCGTAGCAGCTGGGCATTGATCTCGAAGCCTTTTTTCTGGACGGTGCGCCGATTGATCACGATGGCGACTCGCTCGCCTTCGAGCGGCAGTTCGATCATGCCGCCGGCGCGGGCAAAGCCGGCAATGTCCGAAACGGTAATCACCCGCCGACCGTCGGTGCGACTCAACCAGAACTCCAGGCTACCCGCTTCCGAGCGACTGATGAAGAGCAGGTGGCAGGGTGAAGGGTCGCCGGGCGCCAGCCGAATCTCAATGCTGCTGTCCTGATTGAGCTGGCTGATTGTCGCCCCGAACGGATTTTTGCCGACGACGCAGAGGATCAGCGGGCTGGGCCTTTTCTCTTCGGCCGGCCAGTAGATGAATTGGGCGAGGCGATAGAAAAGAACCGCCTTCATGCCATATTCGGAGACATCCTGGGCGCGGACGGTCAGCGGCCAGGCCAGGCCGAGGCAAAGCCAGAACGCCAGCCCTTTGGCCAGGCAGTTCGTGAGGAGCCGATGCGTCGTGCTCACGCCAGAGACTTAGAAGCGGTACTCAAGCGTCGCCATGAAGGTGCGCGGCTGCTGCGGGACAGCCTGCAATACCGAACTCGATGACGAGGTGTGAGCGGCGTAGTAGCGCTTGTCGAACAGGTTGTAAATGTCGAAATACAGCGACAGCTTTTCGCCGGCCAGTTTGTGCATGCCGAGGTGCAGGCTGGCCAGCGTGTAGGCGTCGGTTTCCTTGACGCGATCATCCTGCACACGGTTGATCGCCCCGGTGCTCGTGT
>JAUYQT010000357.1 GCA_030697085.1 Azonexus sp.
TCAACGCCGGTGCGCAGGGCGTTGGTTCGGGCGCCGGCCGTCGCCAGCACGGTGACAGTCAGCGGACCGTAGCTTTTGGTGATGACCGCCAGATTGTCGAGGTCGGCCGCCGTGGACATCCGGGCGACCGCCGACTTGTCCAGGTGCAGCAGGCCGGCCACGTTTTCATGCACATGCTCGGCATAGGCCTTGCCGCCCCGGCCATCCTGGCCCATGAACTGCGTGCTGACCTTTTGCCACAGCTGCGGGTGGCCGGCGTGGTTTAGCGCCGCCCGGGCTTCCAGCAGGCCGTCAGAGGTCGACAGTGTCCGCCGCGCGTCGGGAAAGCTGACCACCAATACTTTTTCCCAATACCCCTCGCGCTCCGCCCGCAGTATCCGCGCCTCGGCGCCGATATCGGCCGGAATATTGGCCAAAACATCGATGCCCGCCGCCCATGCGGTAATGGAAAAAAATAGCAGGCAGGCGAAACGACAAAGGCTTTTCATCGGCCTGGATTCAGAATTCCAGGCCGGGCATGGCCTTGATGCCACTCTGGAAGGCATGCTTTTCCATGCCGATATCGCTCACCGTATCGGCGGCATCGCGCAGTGCCTGCGGTGCGGCGCGGCCGGTGATGATGACGTGCTGCATCTTTGGTCGGGCGAGCAATCTGGAAATTACCGTATCCAGCTCCAGCCAGTTGTACTTGAAGGCATAGGTCATCTCATCGAGCACGACGAGGCCGATTTTCGGATTGCTCAAGTGGCTGCAGGCGATGTCCCAGGCCGCCTGCGCGGCGCGGGCATCGCGTTCCTTGTCCTGGGTTTCCCAGGTAAAGCCTTCGCCGCCGACATGCCATTGCACCTTCGGCTGCTGGCGGAAGAAGGCTTCCTCGCCGGTATCCGAGCGGCCCTTGACGAACTGCACGACGCCAACCTGGAGGCCGTGGCCGAGCGCCCGGGCGACGACGCCGAACGCTGCCGACGACTTGCCCTTGCCGTTGCCGGTGTTGATCACCAGCACGCCGCGTTCCTCTTGCGCCACGGCGATTTTGCTGTCGATGACGGCCTTTTTCTTCTGCATGCGTTCTTCGTGAGTGACTGCCATGTTTCCTATTCCGGAATAAAACAGCGATGGCCGCGATCTTCGAGTTGCCGCAGGCCGTAGCCGTAAAGTTCGGACAGCGTTTTTGCCGTCAAAATGGCGTCGACCGCAGCTGATTCGGTGCGGCCGTCGCCGTAGAGTAGTAGCGCCCGGTCGCAGAAGCGATGAGCCAGCGCCGGGTCATGCAGTACCATGATCAGGCCGGCGCCACTGTCGCGCGCCGCGCCGGCAAAGAGTTCCAGCACGGCCATCTGGTGATTGAGGTCGAGGTGCGCCAAGGGTTCGTCGAGCAGGTAAAGCGGTGCGGCCTGGGTGAGCAGCGTGGCAATTGCCAGGCGTTGGCGCTCACCGCCGGACAGGGTATGAATCTGCCGTTTTTCCATGGCTTCCAGCCCGACCGCCTTGAGCGCACCGCGTGCCAATTCGGCGTCGTGCGTGCTCTCCCAGTCCCAACGGCCGAGGTGTGGATGGCGTCCGGTGAGCGCCGTCTCCAACACGGTCGAGCCGAAAGGGTCGGCTTGAAACTGCCCGAGCCAGGCCCGGCGCAAGGCAGCCTGACGCGGCGGCAGCAGCGTGCAATCCTCGCCATCGAGCAAGACGGCGCCACCGGCCGGCTGGCGCAGACCGGCCAGGGTCGAGAGCAGGGTCGATTTGCCGGCGCCGTTGCGGCCCAAAATGGCGACCCGTTCGCCAGCGCCAACGGCCAGATCGAGCTGGCTGACGACACAACGGCCACCGACCTCGACGACGAGTTGCCGGGCTTCGAGCAAGGGCGCGCTCATTTCGGTTGCCTCGACAACAGAAAGAGGAAAACCGGCACGCCGATCAACGCGGTCAGCACCCCGACCGGCAATTGTTGCGGTGCGATCACGGTCCGGGCCAGCGTGTCGGCGAGGACGAGCAGGGAGCCACCGGCCAGCACCGAGGCGGGTAGTAACAGACGCTGATCATTACCGGTGGCCAGACGGACCAGATGCGGAATGACCAGCCCGACAAAGCCGATCGAACCGGCCGTCGTCACCGAGGCGGCAGTGGCCAGCGAGGCGAGCAAATAAATGGCATAACGCAGCCGGTTGACCGCAACCCCGAGGGCTTGCGCCTGCATCAGGCCGCGGGAAAGCAAATTGAGTTCGCGGGCGAAAGGCATCGCCAGCGTCAAGGCCACGGCCAGCGCCAGCAAGGGTGGCCACGAACTGCCGGCCTGGGCCAGATCTCCCATCAGCCAGAACAACATACCGCGCAGCTTGCTGTCCGGTGCAATCGACAACATCAAGGCGACCAGCGCACCGCAGCCGGCGGCGACAATGACGCCGGTAAGCAGTAAACGCGTCTGGGTCCAGCTGCCATCGCCATGCGCCAGCCCAAAGACGAGAAACATCGCCCCCAGCGCGCCGACAAAGGCCAGGCCATCAATGCCGAGAACGGGCAGGCCGATCAGAATCGCAAACATCGCCCCCACCCCGGCGCCACCGGAAATGCCGAGTACGTAAGGGTCAGCCAGCGGGTTACGCAACAACACCTGCATCAACGCCCCGGCCAGCGCCAGCAAGCCGCCGCAGGCAAAACCGGCCAACGCCCGCGGCAGGCGCAGTTGCAAGACAATATCGCCAGCGCCGCCCTCTTGCCCGAGCAGGGCGGCAAAAACATCGGCGTAAGAAACTTTGAAACTGCCCACCGTCAACGCCAGCCCGAAACTCGCCACGGCCAAAAGGCCGAGGCTGACGAGGATCAGAAAGGCGCGGTGACGGGAAGGCACGCAGGCTTACTTCGGGGCGTAGCGCACGCCGAGGAAGGCATTGAGGCCGGGTGTCGCGAAGTCCGCTGCCAGTTCGTAGTCGCGGTCGAAGAGGTTATTGACCCGGGCAAAGACCGACCAGTCACCGCTGAAGCGATAGGCGCCATAGAGGTTGGTGACAGCGTAGCCGGCCATTTTGCGGGTGTTGGCATTACTATCAAAACGGCTGTCGCTGGCCACTATTTCAGCCCGCCATTCCCAGGGACCCAGCTGCTGGCCAAGTGAGGCTGCACCGAAATGCTTTGCCCGACGGGCCAATTGATGGCCGGTGTCGCTATCGCGCGGATCAAGGTAGTTATAGTTGGCCTGCAAATTAAAATTACTGAGTTGCCCGTCATAAGCCAGCGTCGCGCCCTTGATTTGAGCATTGCCAATATTGCTCGGGGTGTAAGCATAAGAGCCGGGCGGCGTTTCAACCCAGGAAATCAGGTTTTTCACATCATTCGAGAACCAGGTCAGTGAAACATGATGCAGCCCCGATTCATAGTGAATCGCCGCCTCGCGGCTGCGCGATGATTCGGGCAACAGATTGGGGTTTCCGTAGCTTCCATAGGTCAGCGGATAATAAAGGTCGTTGAACGATGGCGCCTTGAAGGCAGTGCCATAGCCGATGTTGGCCCGCCAGTTTGGATTGAAGCGATAGCCATAGGCAATCGAGCCGGTCGTCTTGCCGCCGAATTGCGAATTATCGTCGTAGCGGAAATTAGCCTGCAGACGATGGGCTTGATAATTACCGTTCCAGCCGGCCAGCACCGAATCGATCGTACGCTGTTCGGCAGCGTAGTTACCTGTGCCGCTAACACGCTGATCAAGACGCTCAACGCCGAGCAGGAAGGTGCCGAACCCGGTTTTTATATCGTTCTGCCAGGAATACAGGTTCTGCTCGGTTCGGAACAGGCTGTTCCGGATGCCGTCGGTCGTATTCTCGGCATCGTCAATACTTTGGCCGAGGCGCAGCGTGCTCGTCCAATCGCGCGTAAGGGCGTTTTTCAGGTAGGTGCTGACATTGGAAACCGCCAGCTGATTGCGATAATCCCTGGCGGCGCTGGTTTTCGAGAAGCCGCCGTCGTACTTGTTTTCGCCATCGCTGTGAAAGACGCTCATCCCGGCCTCGTGGCCTGGCGCAAAGCTGTAGGCGAGGTTGCCGCTGATACTTTTGTTTTTAAAGCCGTCGCGGTCCTCATTGTAGGCAGTATTTTTCGGATTTTTGATACCGTTGAAGCCACGCGTCTCGTAGACCGAAGCATTGAGCGCGTAACGCCAGCCATTCTGACCACCCGAAAAGCCCCCGGTCGCACTGGAAGTATCGTAAGAA
>JAUYQT010000419.1 GCA_030697085.1 Azonexus sp.
TAGCTGATGACCACCGAGCCGATGTCCGGCACGATGCGCACATCCTGCACGGCAGCGTGTTTGCGGAGGAGGATTTCCAGGATGTAGCAGCGTTCCTGTTCCTTGACCAGTGCGGGTGCAATGACGCGAATGCGGCGTGTCAGTCGATGGACGACCCGGCAGTTTTTCATGGCTTTATTTGGTTTTGCGGTAACGGACGAGCAGGAAGATCAGATAAAACGTCGTCATCCAGGCGCTGCTGTGGGCCAGCGGCTCTTTCAGCCAGCGTTTGGTGATCAGATCCCAGTGCGCCTTGATCAGATAAAAAGCGACCATGTCGTTGAAGAAATTGATGATCGCCTTCTCGGTCAGGGCGCTGGCCAGCACCGGCTGCAGCTTGCGATGCAGAGAATCGGCCGGGGCGTTGTCTGGCGGGGCGAGCAGTTGGCGGGCCTTGGCCAGAAGGGGTTTCAGCAAGTCGGCGGCTTGCTGGCCGAGCGGGCCGGAACGGCTGAACCCGGCTTCGGTGCTGCTTGCTGCGTTGGCCGTTGTATTTGCCGATGGACTGGCCGAATCTTCATCAGATTCCGCTTCGCTGAGCGGCAAATCATCAAGCAGGCCGAACAGGTGCCGCGCCACCTGCGGCGTACTGCAGGCGGCGGCATCGTAGCGCAGGGAAATTCGCTGCCAACTGCGGTCGACCGCAGCACTCTGCAGGCCACTCAATTTCAGCATGCCTTGCTCAATGGCCATCGCCGCCGCCGCGCCGCATAACTCGGTGGGCAGCGCAAGGCGCAAAGACCCCGGCTCGCGATGAATGACCTGAATAAGTTTCGCCAGTTCGGCAGGGTTCGACATCAAACGCTCCTCAGGGGGCCGGGGTTTCCGGCGTGCTGGTGACGACGGTGACGGCGGTGCTTGCCGGTTTGGGTGAAATCTTCTCTTCGGCCTCCGCCATCAGGTCGCTGAGATTCTCCTTCTGGTTGAGCGCGAAATCCTTGCCCATGCCGGTCACCTTGGACAAGCCTTCGATAATTTCCTTTTGGTACTTGTGGGCGAGAAATCCGACTACAACGCCGGCAGCCAGGCCGCCAACCAGCAAAGTCAGCGGATTGCGCAAGAGGCTGGCGCCGAGCAGGCCACGGCCGGCTGCAAAGCCGCTTGCCGCCATCATGGCACCCTGGGCGATCGGGGTTTTCATCACATGCTCGGCAGTTTTGCTCATCATGTGCGGCATTTTCTTCATCATTTCTTCGGTCATCATGGCGTTTCCTTTCAGGATTTCTGGGGCTGATTTTGGGTATTTTCTTGGCTATTTTGAACCGGCATTTCCTGGATGTCATGCAACATACCGAAAATGCCCAGGCAGCCTTCGCAGCAGAATTGCAATTGTTTTTCCGGGGTGTTCAGGACGAAGGGTTTTACGCCGACATCAAGGCCGCAGAGGTCGCAGGCTTTTGGCTGGCTCATTTCATCAATTCCAGCACCTGGCGCTCGAAAGTCGCCTCGTCGGCCTCGCCGACAATCTTGGCGCGGACGATGCCCTTGCCGTCGATAAAGAAAGTGGTGGGCAGCCCGACAACGCCGTAACTGCGGGCAATCGCCGAGTTTTCATCGAGCAGCGCCGGATAGCTGGCGCCAATTTTTTTCATGAAGGCATGGATCGTCGCCTTGTCCTGCCCGGTGTTGACGGCCAGAACTTCCAGCCCTTTGCCTTTGTGGCGCTGATAGACGCTTTCGATCGCCTTCATTTCGCCCTCGCAATACTTGCACCAGTCAGCCCAGAAGCGGATGACCAATGGTTTTCCGAAGAAGGCCGCGGGGAAGTGTGTGGCGCCGCCATCGCTACGAAAGGTCTGGAAGGTCGGTGCAATGCTGCCGATATTGAGGTTGACCGTCGGTGCGCTACCGCCACAGGCAGTCAGCAAAAGGGCGAAGATCAGGGGCGTCAGTTTCATGTCAGTGCTCGATCAGGATCAGCTTGGAAGCCAGGACGAAATAGCTTGCGACGGCGATGAACAAACTATAACCAACCGCGGCGACGCCGGCCAGACGAGCCGAGACGCCGGGGATGACGGCCGCCAGGCTACGCACCCGGGCGAAGGGCTGCAAGGCGCCTGCCCCGAGTCCGGCCGCGGTGGCGGTGAACAGCGGCAGGTAGAGCCAGTAGCCCTGATAGTCGTATTCCGGCTTCAAAATGCAGAAGGGGCAGTGGTGGTGTGGGTGTTCGTAAATGTAGAGCGAGATGAAGGAGAGCACGCCGATGATGGCCGCGACAAAACCGGCGGCGCTGGCCGCGGCGAGCAAATAACCGCTGCGCCGGCTGCCCCGTCGCCAATGCCAGAGCGCCACACCAATTGCTGCGGTCAACCCGGAATAAAAGAGAAAAATCGCCGGCTGCGCTTCCATTCCCGAGGCCTCGCCGGCAATCGTTTTTGCCTCGCCGGAAAATAGACTGCCGCAGCAGGAGGTGATGACGTTGGCCTTGAGGCCGAGAAAATATTGCAGCTCCAGCCAGAAGCTGAGAACCAGCACCGGCAGCAGCAGGAGCAGCAGGCCGTATTTGATGCGAACCAGCGGGTAATCCGGGGCGCGGGTGTCGACGTGGTTGATCGCCAGCCACATGGCGGCGAGGAAAAAGACGCCCATCTGGCTGATCAGCGAGGGAAAGCCGTAGTCATTGACGTTGAGCGTGCCAACCGCGCACATGGCGCCGACGAACATGCCGGACAGGCGGTCGGCGTTGAAAACAAAGAGCAGCAGGGCGGCAAGCTGGATGACGAAGACGAAGCTGAGCAGCGTTGAAAAGAGATAGGTACGGCGTTCCAGCGCCAGTTGCTGCTCCGAACCGCTGCGGATATCCCAGCGCAGGATGACCTGCACGGCAAACGGCGCCGCTGCCGTCAACATTAGCACCGCAACGCCGGCGGCCATGAGGAGGGCGATGATCGCAGGTTGAAAAAGCATGGCGGATCAGTCGTCGGTTAACTTGCCGTCGCGGATGCCGACGACACGATGAACGGCCGATGATTCGACCACCAGCGGATCGTGGCTGGTCAGCAGCACGGTCTTGCCGGCGGCGGTGAAACTTTCGAGGATGGCCATGAATTCGCGCGACAGGGCGGTATCGAGATTGGCCGTCGGCTCGTCGGCGATGATCACTTGCGGGTTGTTGATCAAGGCGCGGGCAATCGCCACCCGCTGCTGTTCGCCGCCGGAGAGCCATTCAACCTTGGCGTGCAGGCGGTGTTCAAGCTTGAGCTGGGCAAAGAGCTGGCTGGCCGATGCAACCAGTTCGGCCCGCGGTCGGCCGGTCGGGAAGCCGGGCAGGATGACGTTTTCCAGTGCCGACAAACCTTTGATCAGGTTGAATTGCTGGAAAATGAAGCCGAAACTTTGCCGGCGGATTTCGGTCAGGAAGCGCTCCGGCAAGCCGGAAATATCTTCACCGCGAAAGCGCACGCGACCGCTGGTCGGTCGTGAAAGGCAGCCGACCAGCGTCAGCAGGGTAGTTTTACCGGAACCGCTCGGGCCGCGAAAGGCGGTCACCTTGCCGGCTTCCAGCGTCAGGTCGATCCCGTTCAAGGCCCAGTATTCATTGGGCTTGCCCTGGTTAAAGGCTTTCTTGATATTGGATAGTTCGATCATCGCATCACCGCATCGGGGTCGGTAATCGCGGCTCGCCAGATCGGCACCAGCACCGCCGCTGTGTAGGGAAAGACCGTGAAAAAGAACAAAGTGGCGATCTGCAGGCCGTCGACCGCAGGCACCAGCGTAAAGCGCGGGTAGAGCACGGCCCAGCCCTTCAATACCGGCTCGAAGATGGGGGCGCCGAAGTGGAAGACGTGAATGTAGGCGCCGACAAAACCAAGCAGGAAGGCGGTCAGTGAAATCAGCAGGCCTTCCCACAGCTTCATGCGGATCACGTCGCCGGTTTCCCAGCCGATAGCCTTGAGAATGCCGATTTCGCGCTTTTCCTCGGCAGAAAGACCGGAGGCTTTCTCCCAGGCCAGAATGACGAAGGCGAGAATGGCGCCGGAAAGCACGGTGAGAACAATGCCTTCGCGCCAGTCGAAAACGCTCTGATAGGTGCGCAACACTTCCTCGCGCAGGATCGGCCGCGAATCCGGCAAGGCTTCGGCCAGCTTGGCGGCGATGTTGCGGACTTCCAGCGGGTTGGCGACCGACAGCGCGATGTTGGTGTAATGGCCGGCCGGGTATTCAAAGAAGGCGCGGAAATCGGCTTCCGAGACCAGCACCAGATCGGCTGACAGCAGTTCGGAATCCGGTGACAAAACGCTGGCCACCTTGAAGGCAAAGAGCTTGCCGGAATACGAGCGGAAGGAAATGACGTTGCCCGTGGCCAGGCCACGCGCCCGGGCCAGCGTCGCGCCGACCATGATCGTGCCGCTGGCCACCTCATCGGCCGGGCGCGCCATGAAGGTGTAATTGGCATTGACCACGGGGTCGTAGTAATAACCCCAGAGCCGCCCTTCTTTTTTCTGGACGCCGCGAATGCGCCCGATTTTGTCGAGATAGTCCGGCGGAATCAGGTCGTGCCGGCCGGCCACCATGCGCTGCAGGATGACTTCCGGCGAACCGGCCAGCACGAAGGTGGCTTCAGTGCGCAGGGCGTTGGTGAACAGCGCCAGCGAGGCGAGGACGAAGACCAGCAGCGCGTAGGCGACGAGCAGGCCGAGGTTTTTGGTTTTGCGCCGGCCAAGCGAGGCCAGCGTGAAATCAATCAGGTGACGCTGTTTTTCCAGCCACGGCGAGGCGAGATTCGGCATGGGATTCCGTTAAGAGGGCGGGCGGCGGCAGGAGAGAGCCGGTCGGGAAATGGTCAAAGGCGCCGGGGTGATCCTGCAGCGCCGAATGCAGATCGGCCTGCGTTGGGTGGCGGGTGTAGCGGGATTCGGTGAATAGCGCCAGATCGGTCAGGCCAAGTTTGGCGACCAGCGCCTGCGTCGCCAGCAGCTTTTGTTGCTGTGCTGCGGTCGACTGCCCGGAAAGGGCAAAAATCAGGATGCAGGCGGTGCCGAGGCTGGCCAGCAGCAGAAAAGCCAGGGTCGAGGGCCGGCGAGGCATATGTAACATCAGAGGTATTTTCGGACCGTGGACACCAACTTGTCGGTAGGTGTGCCGAGATCGAGTACGGCGACCAGGCGGCCTTCACCATCAACGACGTAGGTCGACACCGTGTGATCAACGGCGTAACTGCCATCAGCCTTGGGGGCCTGCTTGATGTAACCGGCGTCAAAGGCTTTCGCCAGGTCGGCAATTTGCGCTGGCGTGCCGGTGATGCCGGCGAGCTGCGGATGGAAAAAGGAGGTGTATTCCTTGAGATGCTGCAAGGTGTCACGCTCGGGATCGACCGAGACCATGAACATTTTGACCCGCGCCTGTTCAGCCGGCGACAGCGCATTCATCGCCTGACCGCCAGCAGCCAGCGAGGCCGGGCAGACGTCGGGGCAGTGGGTGTAGCCGAAGTAGATCAGCAAGACCTTGCCGCGTAGTGCTTTGGAATCGACCGGGCCGTCGGCAGACTGCAGGACGAAATCGGTGCCGGGCGGTAATTTGCTGTCGCGGGGTGGTGGCCCGCTGCGTAAAAACAAGGCAATGGCCAGCAAGACCGCCAAGCCGAGTGCTATGCCAATCAGGGTATGTTTTTTCATGAGGCGGTTTTGAAACCTTGAAACTGGAAAGGCAAGCCCGCAGTTAGCCTTGTTGAAAACAGCCTGAAAACGATCGGATCAAAAACGGTTCGCGGCCCGCATCAGGGCACCGCGCAAGGCAATGGTCAAACTCGAACCCAGGCCAACCCGTTGGGCCACGGCCGGCAGAATGATCAGCGAGGCCAGTGCAAAGCCAGCGCCGAGCAGCAAGGAAGCCATTTCTGGCTCATTTGATTTGATTTGATTCTGATTCATGGCGCTCTCCCCTTCGCAATGGACTGATCCTAACGAGTTAGCCCTGTGCTGGGAATGCGGCAAATTGTCGCACCTGCCAAACGGCTAGGCGCCTGGTACAGCTAGTTTCACTGTATAGGCCCGCGTTGCATGGACGCCATCGATCTTTACGCTGGCCAAAACACCACTCCGTTCCAGCCCTTTGATCAGGCGCGAAATGGTTTCAAAACGCAGATTGGTGATGTCGGCGATGTTCTGTCGGGTAGGCAAAATCACCTTATTGCCTGGGTCGGCAAGCAGGCGAATCAGGCCGATGACCCGATCAATCGCCTGCCCGCCACGCAGTGCAACCACATCTGCCGCCCGGCGTTGGGCGATGGCCAGGGATTCAAGCAGTGATTCACCCGCCGTTGCGCTTTGGCCTTCCGGCCAGGGCGTCAGCTCGCAGCGGGTAAGCGCTGAGGCAGAAAAAGTGTAAGTACCGAAGAGCAGGGTTTCACAGCCGAGGATGTCGCCGGCGATAGCCAGGCTGGCAAAAACGGGCTCGCCTGCGGGGTTCAGTGTATCAAGCCGGACGACGCCATGCCGCACCCGCCAGGCAAAGCCTTCGCTACCGCTGTGGTACAGCGCTTCGCCGGCGTCAAAAATACGCGCCTGCCGTGATTCTGCCGTGTGGCTGGCTCCTTCCGGGGTGACTTCGTGTTGCTTGCGGTCAACCGTAAAAAACCGGCTCATTTCAAACCTCGCAGGGAAAAAAGCAAACAGCCCCGGCCGTGGCCGAGGCTGTTTGGGCTAAGACGACGAGCGCTTCGCTCAGAACTTCAGATTGAATCCGGCGTAGATCGAGCGGCCCATGCCGGGAACCGCGGTGCCCCAGCCAATCATCCCATCGGTCACCGCTGGATTGATCGACATGGTTCTGCCTTGCCCGAGGTAGGCGCCACCCAGCGGCATGGCATAGGCTTTGTCGAACAGATTTTCGATTCCGAAATCGAGGCGCACCTGCTTCCAGGAGTAACTGGTGCGCAGATTGGTCAGGCTGTAGCCAGCCGTCTTGATCTCATTACGGACATCGGAAATATTTTCTTTCCCTTTGACCGCGAGCAGTTCGATCGCATTATTCCAGCCCCCGGTTTGGTGGGTCAGGGTTGCCTTGGCGTTAAGCGGCATGATGTTGTAGAGATCATCACCGGTATCGCGATTCTTGCCCTTGGTGTAATTGATCAGACCTTTGACCCCAAATTCACCCAGACTGCTATTGGCCAGCGGCATGTGACCGGAGAGGTCAAGTCCATAGAGGCGTGCCGACTGATTGGCATATTTGAGAACGTTGAATCTATTTGCAGCAAACGTACCTGCTTTGACCGCATCAATGTAATCAGTCACATGCGTGTAATACGGTGTGGCTTTCAAGCCCCAGCTACGGTCGGCGCCATGCCAGTCGAATGTGGCGCTCAGCGTGTGGGCTTTTTCCGGCTTGAGATCGAGGTTGCCAATATAGCCGTTGCCATCGCCGACAAAGTTGTTCATCACGGTAGCCATGGTCCAGGTCGACCAGGTGTAGCGCTCGTAAAGGTTCGGTGTACGAACCTTGCGGGCGAAGCCGAATTCGATATCGCTGTTGGCATTTGCTGTGTAGCGCCCCAGCGCAGTGAGATCCCAATTATTGTCAGTGTGGGCGTGGTTGCGGGCATTGAAGGCATTGGCGTCGGCCAGTTGGTTGCCCATGGCGGTGGGGGCTGTGCTATAGCCCTGCGCGTTTCCGGCATTTGACTTCACTTGTTCGAAACGCACGCCCAACAGACTCATCCACTGTGGGTTGAAGCGTGACTCAACTTCGCCAAACAGCGCAGCACGGTCACGCTGGCCATCCTTGATGTTGTCAAAAGTACCTGGCCACATGCCGCCACCGGAAGCAGGCCACCAGTCATTGAGCTGGTAGCTTTGATAGAGGCCGCCGACGCGGAGCAAATCGCGCTCGGAAAGGACAACATCGGCTTTCAGATTGAAGCCGGTAGTTTTGCTTGCCGAGTACATCGGCATGCCGGCTGCACAGGTGCTGCCGATCGGCGAGCAGGGCACGCCATTAATCCCGCTGTTGGAAAGGGCGCCATACCAGAAGCGCTTGTCAGCCCCGAAATCCATAAAATGATCAATGTTTTCGTGATAGGCCCGTGCCTCCAGCTTGCCCCAGTCGAACTGGCCGAGATAGCGCAAATTGAAGCGTTTCTGGGTGTTGCCGAGCATGTCCATGCGCTGGTTCGGGTAAAGCTGCTCAGGTACTTCCTGATAGCCTAGCTTGGCTTCGACGAGATGATTGCCGCCTTTGATGGCGAAACCCAGCGTGTGAGTCTTTGTTTCAAAAGCACTTGAGCCGACTTCGTCGCGGCCCAGCGTATGGCCGGCCCGGCCGGTTGCATCATAGTTCTTGAAATTGCCGCCAGCCCTGTAGTTGTTGGCTTTGGCAAAACCGCCGGTGTAGGTGACATTGAAATTTTCGGTGGCTGCGCTGGCTGAGACATTGGCACCGACGGCCTTGTTGTTGCTGCGGTAGTAGCCACCGATTTCGCCTTTGGTGAGCAGGCTTTGGCCGGCGCTGGCAAATTCGGGCGCCAATGTTTCGGCAATGATCGTGCCGCCAATGCTGTCGCCACCGACGCTGACCGGCGTAATGCCGGCATAAACCTTGAGTTTGCCGATGCTGCCCGGGTTGAGATAGGAGAGCGGCGGATTCATGTGGTTGGGGCAGGAGGCAATCAGATCCATGCCGTCGACGGTGATGCGCAGGCGGTCGTCGGCCAGACCGTGAATGACCGGCAGGCTGGAAACGGCGCCGGCGCCATAGAGGCTGACGCCAGGTACGTCCGCTAAAAGTTGGGCGGCATCACTGACATAAGCTCGTTGTCCGGCAATCGCGTTCGCATTCAATGTGCCTGTGCTGTTCGGCAGAGCAGCTTCCCGCTGGGCGGTGACCTTGACGGCGTCCATGACCTGAGGACTGGCCTGGGCAAAGGCGGCCCCGGAAAAAGCGACGGCCATCGCGGCCACCAGTGGATGAATTCGATACCCCATGAAACGCTCCCTTTTGTATTTGACTTATAAGTGGGCGCTAATTTTCGGGTATTTGATCGTGGCTGTGAATGCGACAAATTGTCGCGCGACAATTTGTCTAGTGCTAAAGGACGGGTTCTGATGGAACTTTGCTGGCGGCACCTGATCGCCGCCAGCGGCTTGCCGAAATGCAGGCTTGGGCCGCGACGACGCGCATTGGCCAAGCTGATTTTTGCCCGGTTTTCGCGTTGACCGCAGGCAGCGATCGTTGCCAAGGCGACCACGCAGCGTTACGGCAGGCGCTTCAGGTGTTTAGTTTTTCCAGCGCTTCGCGCAATTTTGCCGGTTCTTCGAGGCGCAACATGCGGCGTACCGTGGGGGTGATTTCCTCAACGTTGGCCTTGAGGACGCGGTTCTTTACTTTCAGGATCTGCGACGGATGCATCGAGAAAATGCGTAAGCCCATGCCGAGGAAAAGTCGGGTCAGTTTCGGGTCGCCGGCCATTTCACCGCAGACCGAGACGGGAATGCCCGCTTTTTCAGCACTCGATATCGAGTGGGCAAGCAGCATCAGTACGGCCGGGTGCAGCGGGTCATAAAGCGAGGCCACCTGTTCGTCCGAACGGTCAATCGCCAGCGTGTACTGGATCAAGTCGTTGGTGCCGATTGAGAGAAAGTTGAGGCGGCGCAGGAAAAGCCCAATGGCCAGCGCGGCAGCCGGAATCTCGATCATGCCGCCGACCGGAATATTTTCGTCGAAAGCAATTTTTTCGCCGCGTAGGCTGGATTTCGCTTGCTCCAGTGCGGCCAGCGTCTGGTCGATCTCGTGAGCATGCGCCAGCATCGGAAAGAGCATTTTGATCGGGCCATATTTTGAGGCGCGCAGAATGGCTCTAAGCTGGATTTGAAAAGTGTGCGGCTCGGCCAGCGATAGCCGAATGGCGCGGCGACCGAGCGCCGGATTGGTTTTTACCCGATCGCCGAGGCTGGCGTCGGGGTGTAGATCCTTGTCGTTGCCGAGGTCGAAGGTACGGATGGTGACCGGTCGGCCCGCCATGCCTTTGACCACTTTTTTATAGGCCTCGAATTGCTCTTTTTCGTCGGGCATGTCGCCACGATCAAGGAAAAGAAATTCGGTACGGAACAGGCCAATGCCGTCGGCACCCGCTTCAACCGCTTCCGGCACGTCGCCGGGGAGTTCGATATTGGCAAACAGTTGCACTTCAACGCCATCAATGGTCTGCCCCTTGGCAGTCTTCAAACGCTTCAGTTTGGAATCTTCGAGCTCGATCTGATTCTTGCGTAGCTCGTATTCTTCCAGCACGCGCGGATCAGGGTTGACGATCACGACACCGCGCTGGCCATCGACAATAATCAACTCGCCATCGCGAATCAGCGAGCGGGCATTCTCCATGCCGACCACCGAGGGGATTGCCATGCTGCGGGCAAGAATCGCGGTATGCGAGGTGGCGCCGCCGACATCGGTGATGAAGGAGGCAAAACGGTGTTCCTTGAAAGCAATCACATCCGCCGGTGAAAGGTCGTGGGCGACGACAATCAGCGTTTCTTCCTTGACGCCCTTGCCGGCCCGCATGACGGCCCGGCTCGGATGGCCGAGCAGTTCCTTGATGACGCGCTCAACAACCTGGACGACATCGAATTTGCGCTCGCGCAGGTAAGCATCGTCAAACTGCTCAAACTGATGGACCAGATATTCCATCTGCTGGACCAGGGCCCATTCGGCATTGCAGCGCCGTTCGCGGATGATTTCACGCGGCTTGTCGACCAGTTCCGGGTCTTCGAGGAACATGGTGTGAATGTCGATAAAAGCAGCAAGCTCGGCCGGGGCGTGCTCGGTCGTCTCTTTCATTGCCACCAATTCATCCTTGACGACCTTGATCGCCGCCTCGAAACGGGCAATTTCCTTATCCACCATGCGCGGTGCGACGGTGAGGTGCGACACCTCGAGCGTCGCATGCGACATGAGCATGGCCCGCCCGATGGCGATGCCGCCCGAGACACCAAAACCATGCAGGGTAAAGCTCATTGCGGCTTACTCCCCTTCGCCGAAATAATCGGCAATCAACGCGACCAGCGCTTCCATCGCCTCGGCTTCGTCAGCGCCATCGGTCTCGATGCTCACCGTCGAACCCTTGCCGGCGGCCAACATCATCACCCCCATAATGCTCTTGGCGTTGATCCGGCGAGTCCCTTTGCTCATCCAGACCTCACATTTGAACTTGCCGGCAAGTTGCGTCAGCTTGGCTGAAGCTCGCGCATGCAGGCCGAGTTTGTTGATGATTTGGGTATCTTTGGTCAGCATTTTTTAGTGGTCCTGCATGTTGATAACGCCATCCCGTCCGCCAGAAATGGCGCGGGTAAGCAAGACATCCATGCCTCTTTCGCGATAGGTCAAGGCGCGCAGCAGCATGGGTAAATTGACGCCGGCAATACCTTCAATCCGGCCCGGCTCAAGCAGCTTTAAAGCAAGATTGGAGGGCGTGGCGCCAAAGACATCGGTCAATACCAGCACCCCTTTGCCATTGTCGACGAGTTGGAGCATCTGATGGGCCAACGGGAGTAGATCCAGCGGGTCGTCCTGCGCTGCGACACCCAACTGATTAAGTTGTATCGGACGTTTGTTGAGCACGTGGCAGGCGTTTTGCACAAGCGCCTCGCCATAGCTGCCGTGGGTAATAAGGAGGATTCCAATCATGCGTCGGATTCTAACCCGAAGCGCAGCTGATCACTTGTGGCTGAGTTCGGCGCGCTTATTGCCATTCGAATTAAGGCAGATGGCTGGCTTGCTTGGTGCCAACAGGCCAGGAAGCGCTATTCTGCTTTTGACGCCGGCCGTGGAAGCGCGCTATCTGGCGACAAAATTGGCCGACCCATGCCGTTGTGCGTTCAGTGCCTGACAGAAGCTGTACCGATTGGAAATAGCGATACCTGTATCTGTGATTATTTTCTCGTCCGGTAACAATGGCGCTATCGGAATAACGGGAATTATCAGATGACAACAGTCGCTATGACGAGCCCGGCGCTGCAAAATACGCCGCTGCTCAATCAAGAACAGAGCTTGGGCCGAATCCCGGGCAACAAAGGTATCTGGGTCGGGATTACCTGTGAATTCGTTGAGTTCCTGGTTTTGTTCATCGTCTATTTTGTTGCCCGAGCGCATTTCCCGGCGGACTTTGAACAAGGCGCTAACAGCCTGTCGCGGTTCTACGGGACAATCATTACGCTACTGATGGTGACCAGCAGCTTTTTCATTGCCTGTTCGGTCGTGACCATGCGGGCGGGCTTGCGCCGTGCCTCCATTGCCTGGCTGGTAGCTGGGCTGCTGGTGGCGCTGGGCTACCCGGTGGCCAAGCTCTTCGAGTTTCAGTGGAATCTGACCCATGGCATTACCGGGGAGTCGGGCATTTTTTTTACGGTTTACTACTACCTGACGCTCAATCATCTCGTCCATGCGACCTGGGGCATCCTCGGTATTTTGTGGGTGTTGGTTCGTCATCTGGCGGGTGGCTATTCGTCTGACGAACACAGCGGTCTGGAGGCCCTGGCAAGCTATTGGCACGCCACCGACATTATCTGGCTGGTCATCTTTTCCCTCTTCTACGTGCTGGCTTAACCATGAACACCGCAGAGCAAAAACTATCTACCGAGCTGCTGCCACTCACCTACGCCTGGCTGACGCTGATTGCTTTAACCCTCGCCAGTCTGTTCCTTGGCCAATGGTTTTCTGCTGCGCCCTGGCTGCCGCCGCTGGTCGCCGCCATTATCTGGTTCAAGGGCGTCTTGGTGGCGCAACGCTTTATTGAGATTGGCCTGACGCACGCCTTCATTCGCAGAGTGGTCTATGGCTTTGTTGCCTTTACGCCCTTGACGTTGGTCGCCGTCACCTATTTCGGGGCGCAACTGGCCGGCTGGGCAAGTCTATAGCTGGCGGGCGATCAGTTGGCCCAGGGTTGCCATCGCCGATTGCAGGCGTGGCGAATCGGGGTGGCCAAAATTGAGTCGCAGGTAATGCCTGAACTCGCGCTTGGCGGAAAAGATCAGGCCCGGCGCGATAAAGTCGCGGCAAGCGTGCCGTCGCTCAGTTCAGTCGATGCCGAAATCTACCATCGGCTGCATCCGGAGGCCTTCACGCCACCGGAAAGCCGCCGCTTACGGCATATCCTGCAAGGACGCGCAAAAAACCTGGATCAAAGCGCTTTTTGCTTGAATAACTTTCGGCAGCGTGAATTGAATTCAGTCATCGCTAGCCCGTGGCGTAACCGGGCTATGCCTGCTCGAGACTGATTCTGGCGAGCTGACAAATGCATGTCGGAAACTTGTTTTTAGTTGCACTTGCTGACATTTGCGACATCAATTGCAACCATTTGTTGCTGCGAGTGAATTTCTGAAAATTAAGGCTATAACAGAAATGAAGAATCAATAAATACATGCCATGGTTTTTCAGGTTGAGTAGTTGGATCGAGTTACTTTTGTTTAACTGGGAGAAAGAAATGACCAAGAACACAGTAAAAATCGTACTGAGCGCAGTCGCTCTGGGATTTATGACTTCTGGTGCTATAGCTGCCGATGAGACCGTTTATGGCAGTCAGATGATGACTAATCAGGAACGGATGGAACACCGTACAAAAATGAATGCCGCCAAAACGACCCAAGAGCGTGAGCAAGTTCGTCTGGAGCATCATGAGCAAATGCAGCTTAGGGCCAAGGAGCGTGGCGTTACGCTACCTGATACGCCACCGGCTCAAGGTGGTGGGGGTATGCGTCAAGATATGGGCCCCGGGGGCGGAATGGGCGCCGGTGGCGGCATGGGTGGTGGCCGAGGCCGCTGAAAGTTGATGGGTAACAGCCGTTTGAGGGCGCGTATCCGTAGAAAACCGGTGTCGTTAGCAATGCCGAACGGCCGGTATCTTCATAATCACCGGCCGTTTGTGCAGTTTCGGTTTGAGAGATCTGTTTTGCGATGACGCTCGCTGTCATTGACCGGCATTATGGAGCCACCGATGATCGGCGTAATGGAGCCAGTTTGAAGAAGTAAAAACGGGCTAAATCGGGGCTTAAAGCGAGGTGGATTTTACCTGTTTTTGAGGGGTTGATTTCGGTGCTGTCGGTGC
>JAUYQT010000430.1 GCA_030697085.1 Azonexus sp.
CATGAATAACATCGAAAAAGTGCCGACTGTCGGCTTCGTTTCACTAGGTTGCCCGAAGGCTTCATCGGACGCCGAGCGTATCCTGACCAAACTGCGGACCGAAGGTTACGAGATTTCGCCGAGTTACGAAAATGCTGATCTGGTCATCGTCAACACCTGCGGCTTCATTGATGCAGCGGTAGAAGAGTCGCTCGACGCCATCGGCGAAGCGCTCACCGAAAACGGCAAGGTGATCGTCACCGGCTGTCTCGGTGCCAAGGGTGACATCGTTATAAAAACGCATCCGTCGGTGCTCGCCGTCACCGGGCCGCATGCCGCCGACGAAGTGATGGGCATCGTCCATCAGCACCTGCCGCAGCGCCATGACCCGTTCACCTCGCTGGTCCCGGAGCAGGGCATCCGCCTGACGCCGGATCACTTTGCCTATTTGAAAATTTCCGAAGGCTGCAACCACAGTTGCACCTTCTGCATCATTCCCTCGCTGCGCGGGCCGCTCGTTTCGCGGCCGGTTGGCGATGTGCTGGCCGAAGCCGAAAGTCTGGCGCGGGCCGGCGTGAAAGAGATTTTGGTGATTTCCCAGGACACCAGCGCTTATGGCGTCGATATCAAATACCGCACCGCTTTCTGGGGTGGCAAGCCGGTCAAGTCGCGGCTCAAGGAATTGTGCGAGGCGTTGGCCAGCTTCGGTATCTGGGTTCGCCTGCATTACGTCTATCCGTATCCGTCAGTCGATGACGTGATTCCACTAATGGCTGAGGGCAAGATTCTGCCTTACCTCGACGTGCCTTTCCAGCACGCCAGCCCAAGGATATTGAAGGCGATGAAGCGTCCGGCTTCGGCGGAAAATACGCTGGAGCGCATCCGTAAATGGCGTGATATCTGCCCGGAGATTGTTATCCGTTCGACCTTCATCACCGGCTTCCCTGGCGAAACGGAAGAGGATTTCGATCAACTGATCCAGTTCCTCGAAGATGCCCAGCTTGACCGGGTTGGCGCTTTCGCCTACTCGCCGGTGGACGGTGCCAAGGCCAACGAAATCGCCGGCCTGCCGCCGGAAGACGTGCGCGAAGACCGTCGCCGTTGGTTGATGCAAATTCAGGAAGACATCAGCGCCGACAAGCTGGCGGCCAAGATCGACAGCGTGATCGAAGTGCTGGTCGATGAAGTTGATGAAGAAGGCACGATTGCTCGCTCCAAGGCCGATGCGCCGGAAATCGATGGTCTGGTTTATCTCGATGGCCATTTCGACGCTCAGCCGGGTGACTTTTTACAGGTGCGCGTCATTGATGCCGACCACCATGACCTCTACGCCAAGCCTGTCTGAACAACTCAAGGGGATCGTCGGGGCGGCTTTCGTTCTGACTGACTCGGCCGAGATTCAAGCTTTCGTGACCGACTGGCGCGGCCGTTTTGTCGGTAGCGCGCAATGTGTGGTGCGGCCGGCCGATACGGCCGAGGTCGCAGCCGTGGTCAAAGCCTGCATCGAGGCCGGGGCGCCGATCGTGCCGCAGGGCGGCAATACCAGTCTTTGCGGGGCGGCGACGCCGGATGCTGCGGGGCAGGCGGTGGTGGTGAGTTTGAGCCGCCTGAACCGGATTGCTGCGGTCGACGCGAAAAACAACACAATTTCCGTAGGGGCCGGTTGCACGCTGGTCGCAGTGCAGGCGGCGGCGCGTGCCGTGGATCGGCTATTTCCGCTGGCGCTGGCCTCCGAAGGGACGTGCCAGATTGGCGGTAACCTTTCGACCAATGCCGGCGGCGTACAGGTTTTGCGCTATGGCAATTCCCGCGAACTGACGCTGGGGCTGGAAGTGGTGTTGCCCAATGGCGAAATTTGGCAGGGCTTACGCGGCTTGCGCAAGGACAACACCGGCTACGATCTGAAGCAGCTGTTCATCGGCGCCGAAGGCACGCTGGGCATCATCACCGGTGCCGTGCTCAAGCTCTTTCCGTTGCCGAAATCGCAAACGACCTGCTGGTTGAATGTGGCTTCGCCGGCTGCTGCCGTCGACCTGTTGAATCAGGCAAAAATTGCTTTTGATGGCCAGTTGACCGCGTTCGAGCTGGTTTCGGAAACAGCGCTCGGCCTGGTGCTGAAAAATATCCCGGCTACCCAGCGCCCGGTTTCCGTCGCGCCCTGGTATGTGCTGGCCGAGTTTTCGGATACCAGTAGTTACGCCGTCGAATACTGGCTGCATGCCAGGCTCGAAGACGGCGAAGTACTGGACGCGGTGATCGCCCAATCGGAAACCCAGGCCGCCAAACTTTGGTCACTGCGCGAGAATATTTCTGAAGCGCAGAAAATTGAAGGCGTCAGCATCAAGCATGATATTGCGGTACCCGTATCGGCGATTCCGGTTTTTCTCGAACAGGCCGATGCGGTGCTGGCTGCAGCCTTTCCCGGTATTCGGGTGGTTGCCTTCGGCCACGTCGGCGACGGTAATTTGCACTACAACCTCTCAAAGCCGGATGCTCAGGAAAACACGCATTTCATCGCCAGTCAGCCCGAGGTTAACCGGATTGTCCATGACACGGTCGACGCGCTGAACGGCTCGATTTCCGCCGAACATGGCATCGGTCAGCTCAAGCGCGAGGAATTGCTGCGCTACAAGAGCCCGGTAGAAATGGCGTTGATGCGCAGCATCAAGCAGGCGCTTGATCCGCGTGGTTTGATGAACCCCGGCAAGGTGCTCTAGCGGTCATCGGGCATGAGAATGTTCAGACATTCAGTGATAAATGCCGAACAATCGTGATCCAAGTCACATACGTAGCATCCGCTGAATGGGAAAATTCTTCCCATGAAATCACTCCGCATCGCCTCGTTCTGGATTGCCGCCGTTTTTCTCCCAGGCGGAGTGCTGTTGCTGACCCCCATGGCTATTCGGGCAGCAAGAAGGCTGCGTGCCAGATTCGGCTGATTGCAAATTAAAAAGTACCCAATTTTGAAATAGTGCACTGCATTGCTAACAGGCGGTGCGTTGAGGCACTAATCCAGTTGTGCATCCGGATTGGCAAAGTAAAAATCGAGCGCTTCTTGCAGATTCGCAACTGCCTCTTCTTTGGTCAGTCCATCTGAAGCGATATCCAGTTCAATGCAGCGCGCAATGAAAACGCCATCCTCTGCATCAACGGTGTAGTTAAGTTTAGTTGTCATGGTTTTGCTGAGAAACAGCTGTGATAATTGGAGTAGGGGAAACTGAAGACGGCTGTTGAAATGGGTTTCCCTGGACAAGAACAATGGCTGCCGTCGGCGCTGCGGCTAACGCAAATAACAGGATGGCGACCGAGGCGGCACGAGGGTTTTCAATATGCACGACGGCGATTGAAATCAAGGTAAGAAGACCCAGAAAAGCCATGCCAAGCCATTTAAGAGGATTGATATGCGTCTGGCTCAGCCCGATTCGCGAATCACGCTCATCGCGAATATCCATCACTTTGCGCAGCAT
>JAUYQT010000464.1 GCA_030697085.1 Azonexus sp.
CTTCAACTCTTCTCCCACGACATCAGAATTGTGGCCGTTGAACACCGCCCACAACTGACCATTATCAATAAGGTCAATATTACCGCCAACACCATCGGAGGCCTGATTGAGCAGGTTGGCTATTTCGGAGCGGAGGTAAACGTTGACCACGCCATTATTGAAAGTCACCGCAGTCTGAGAAAAGGTATTAACGTTATAGCTGAATGTGAAATACAGCCGGTTTGCGCCAGCATAATTAAGAAGGCCGTTAACAGTGTTGACCTGACCATACCCTCTCACCGTTTGCCCAACACCATTCACAAACGTTTCGGCCAAAGTGGTGGTTTCAAGATGGTTGGTTAGGCCCTGCGCCCCGAAGTTAACACCACCGACAACGATAGCTGAAGCAGAACCAGAGGCTGCCAGGCCAAGTGCGACAATTGCCGATGCAATGAGATTATTTTTCATTTCATACTCCAAAAGTTGAATAAAAAAACTGGCTTGATAAAGGATCCTCCACACCAGCATGTAGCAGGACCTCGGCTCTTAAAAGCATATATCGTGCCAATCAAAATAATTCAAATAATTCAATACGTTACATCCACACTATCTACATGCATTTTTTAAAAGGTGTAACACTATTGAAACAGTCGCCGCAACCCCATGAATTGCCCAATGGTTTATTCAGCCACCTGGGATTCTGATAGCACTTGCTGGCTTTCTGCTTGCCTTTGCAGACAATCTGGGGGTTTCGTCACTGATTGATACAACAGCAGCAGCCTCCCCAGACGATATTCCTGAGGATCGCACCCGCAATTTGGTGTGCGAAATGCTGTTAAGTTTCCCGACAACCTGCCACCTTCAACCGCGGTTATCCACCTTCACCAAACCAGCATCCTGCCTTTGTGAGGCCGGCTGAAAAAAGTGGAGTCCAACGTTTCGTAAAACACGAGGAACGGAGGACGAAGATGGAACGCATGCCGAAAGGATTTATACGCCGGAATTTCGTGTGGAAGCGGTGAAATTGGTGGACGAAGGAAGGTTGTTGACGGACGTGGCGGCGAAGCGGCTGTCAGTTCCGAAGAGCAACCTTGCAAACTGGGTGCGGGCCTCGCGAGCAGGGAAGCTGGCGAAAGTCGGGCAAGGACAACGGGTGCCGACGGAGACAGAAGTGGAATTGGCACGCTTGTGCAAGGAACTGGCAGAAGTGAAGCTGGGGCGCGACCCGCTAAAAAAATGTGCGGCGTATTTCGCGAAGGAGTCGCGGTGAGGTACGCCCAGATAGACGAACTGCGACCGCAGCATTGACCGCACAACCAACTTCCGCCGCGATACGCCGCAGGCAGCAAAAATCCCTTGACATGACCAAGGCCGGGTTTCACCGGCCTTGGTCATTTTTACTTCATTTCTACGGTCGACCGTGCGATCAGCCGTTGCCGTTCTGGTCGTAGCAATCAGACCTTTTTGTGTTGCCCCAACTGCGTCCAGGTATCAACCACGGTATCCGGATTCAGGGAGATCGAAGAAATCCCCTGATCCATCAACCATTCAGCCAGATCCGGGTGGTCGGACGGGCCCTGGCCGCAGATGCCGATGTATTTGCCCATCTTGTTGGCAGCGGCAATGGCCATCGCCAGCAGGATCTTGACGGCAGGATCGCGTTCATCGAACAGGTTGGCGACCAGACCGGAGTCGCGGTCGAGACCGAGCGTCAGTTGGGTCAGGTCGTTGGAGCCGATTGAGAAGCCGTCGAAATGCTCCAGGAACTGTTCAGCCAGCAACGCGTTGGAGGGGATCTCGCACATCATGATCAGCTTGAGTTCATTCTCGCCACGGACCAGACCGTGTTCGGCCAGCAGGTCAACCACGGCTTTGCCTTCGCCGACCGTGCGCACGAACGGCACCATCAGTTGGACGTTGGTCAGGCCCATTTCTTCGCGGACCTTCTTCATGGCGCGGCATTCCATTTCGAAACAGTCGCGGAAGGATTGAGCGACGTAACGCGAAGCGCCACGGAAGCCGAGCATCGGGTTTTCTTCTTCCGGCTCGTACAACTCGCCGCCCAACAGCTTGCGGTATTCGTTGGACTTGAAGTCGGAGAGGCGAACGATGACCGGATTCGGCCAGAATGCGGCGGCGATGGTGGAGACACCTTCTACCAGCTTTTCAACGAAAAACTCCTTCGGCGAAGCGTAACCACGGGCGCGGCGCTTGATTTCTTCGCGCTTCGAAGCCGGCAGACGATCGACATCGAGAATGGCTTTCGGGTGAATGCCGATCACGTTGTTGATGATGAATTCAACGCGGGCCAGACCCACACCGGCGTTCGGCAGCTGGGCGAAATCGAAGGCCAGTTCCGGGTTGCCGACGTTCATCATGACCTTGAGCGGAATATCCGGCATAGCGGTGATGTCGCGGGAAGTGATCTCGAAATCGAGTCGACCGCGGTAAACGTGGCCGGTATCGCCTTCGGTACAGCTCACTGTCACTTCTTCGCCTTCGGTCAGCGTTTCGGTCGCATCGCCGCAGCCGACGATGGCCGGGATGCCCAGTTCGCGGGCAATAATCGCCGCGTGGCAGGTCCGGCCGCCGCGATTGGTGACGATGGCGGAAGCGCGCTTCATCACCGGTTCCCAGTTCGGGTCGGTCATGTCGGCAACGAGCACGTCACCCGGCTTGACCTGGTCCATCTGTTTCGGATCCTTGACGATACGAACCGGGCCGATACCAATCTTCTGGCCGATGGCGCGACCGGAGGCGATCACCTTGGAGAACTGCTTGAGCTTGAATTTTTCAACCTTGCCGGCGCTGGCTTGCGACTGCACGGTTTCCGGACGGGCTTGCAAAATATAGAGTTTGCCGTCGATACCGTCCTTGCCCCATTCGATATCCATCGGACGACCGTAGTGGTCTTCGATGATCATGGCGTAACGGGCCAGTTCCATGACTTCTTCATCATTGATCGAGAACTGGTGACGCAGGGATTCTTCGACTTCTTCCGTAATCACCGACTTGCCGGCGCGCATTTCGGCCGAAAAAGTCATCTTGATCATCTTCGAGCCGATATTGCGGCGCACGACGGCCTTCTTGCCGGCGGCCAGCATGGGCTTGTG
>JAUYQT010000466.1 GCA_030697085.1 Azonexus sp.
TCATGGGTCAAGTGGCTGCGCCGCATCGAAGTGGGCGATAAACCGTATGCGACCAAGGACGAGGCGGTGCATTACATCGATCTGCTGCCGAGTGGTCTGCATCGTCAGTACAGTTCGGTGCAGGAAGCCAAGTCGGTGATCACGACGCCTTCCGGTGGACAAACCCTGCTCGACAAGGGGTTCTATAACGTTTCCGGTCTCGCCTGGTCCGGCCGTGGTCGTATCAAGCAGGTCGATGTTTCTTTTGATGGCGGTATCAACTGGCAAACGGCGCGCCTCGAAGGGCCGATCCAGAACAAGGCGCTAACTCGCTTCAACATTAACTGGGTGTGGGATGGCAAGCC
The DNA here is from genome assembly GCA_030697085.1 of Azonexus sp. Classification (GTDB taxonomy): domain Bacteria; phylum Pseudomonadota; class Gammaproteobacteria; order Burkholderiales; family Rhodocyclaceae; genus Azonexus. The sequence goes on from JAUYQT010000466.1 coordinate 345, forward strand.
GGCCATTTTGCAATCGCGGGCGATTGATGAAACCGGGTTCGTGCAGCCGAGTTACGGCCAGCTGCGCAAGGTTCGCGGCACGAAATCGATCTATCACAACAACGCCATTCAATCCTGGAAAGTCATCGAAAGCGGGGAGGTCAGCAATGTTCAGGTTCTCTAAGACTCTGCTCGTTTTGGTGCTGTTTTCAGCGTCGACCGCAACATTTGCTTTTGACAACTTCAAAGGTGTTGGCCGTCAGGCAACCCTCGCTGAAGTGAAGGCCTGGGATATCGATGTGCGTCCCGACTTCAAGGGTTTGCCCAAGGGGTCAGGTTCAGTTGATAGTGGTCAGGAATTATTCGAAGAGAAATGCGCCTCTTGCCATGGCACCTTCGGTGAGTCGAACGAAGTATTCACGCCGCTGGTTGGCGGGACGACGAAGGACGACATGACGACAGGCCGGGTTAAAGGCTTGTCTTCGGGCGAATTGCCGCAGCGCACGACTTTCACCAAGGTGGCGACGATTTCGACGGTCTTCGACTATATCCAGCGCGCCATGCCCTGGACGGCGCCAAAATCGTTGAAGCCGGATGAAGTCTACGCAATTTTGGCTTATCTGCTCAATTTGTCGGAAATGGTGCCGGCTGACTTTGTGCTGTCGGACAAAAATATTGCCGACGTGCAAAAAATTCTGCCCAACCGTAACGGCATGACCACCGACCACGGCATGTGGACCGGTGTTTCTGCGGCCAAGGGCGGAATCGGCAACGGCGGCAAGCCGGATACGCAGAACAAGGCATGCATGAAGAACTGCAAGCCGGAAGTGCTGATCGGCTCAACGTTGCCGGATTACGCCCGCACGGCGCATGGTGAGTTGTATGACCAGAACCGTAATTTCGGCCCGGTGCGCGGGACCAAAACTTTGGGTGGGGCTGCAGCGGCTGCGCCGGTGGCGGTCAATCCCAATCTGGAGCTCGCGACCAAGAGCGGCTGCATGGCCTGCCATGGTGTCAATAACAAGCTCGTCGGCCCCGGCTTCAACGAAGTTCAGATCCGCTACAGCGGTCAAACCGATGCTGAGGATCGTCTCGTAGCCAAGGTCAAGGCAGGTGGTCAAGGTGTGTGGGGGGCGGTGCCAATGCCGCCCAATGGGCATTTGAATGATGAAGATTTGAAGACACTCGTGAAATGGATTTTGTCGGGTGCCAAATAGTAAGGTCGTTCAATTTTTGAGAGGAGAAGTTATGAATAATCAACGTCGTAATGTACTAAAGACTGGCTCTGGTGCCGCACTTCTTGCCATTCTCGCTGCTGCCGGCATTATCACGCCGGGCATGGCGCTGGCTGAGTGGAACAAGACTGCTTTTGACGCCAAGAGCATGGCTGATACGCTGAAAGCACTGGGTGCCGAGGCACCGGCTGAGAGCAAGGATGTTCAGGTAACCGGCCCGGATATCGCCGAAAACGGCGCAGTCGTACCGGTTGGCGTCGCTTCGACGCTGCCCAATGTGACCATGGTTGCAATCCTGATCGAGAAAAACCCGAATGCGCTGGCCGCTTCGTTTGTGCTGCCGGAGGGCACTGAAGCCAATGTCCAGACCCGCGTCAAAATGGGCCAGACTTCAAATATTTATGCCCTGGTCAAGTCGGACGGTAAGTTCTTCATGGCGACCAAGGAAATCAAGGTCACGCTCGGCGGCTGTGGCGGCTGATAAGCAGTCACTAGTTGCTAGTCGCTAGCTATTAGCAACTACCAATCAGTGACCAATGGCTAGCGACTAGCGACTAACAACTAACAACAGTTTTCAGGAGTAATACATGGCAAATCCGATGAAAATCCGCGCCGCCAGCAAGGAAGGCGTTACTGAGGTCAAGGTGTTGATCAGCCACGAAATGGAAACCGGTCAGCGCAAGGATTCGGCTGGCGCGATAGTGCCGGGCTGGTTCATTACTGAATTGACCGCCAAGCACAACGACAAGCTGGTGCTACGCGGCGAATTTGGTCCCTCCGTTTCCAAGAACCCTTATCTGGCGTTCAAGTTCAAGGGCGGGGCCAAGGGCGAGAAGATCACTATTTCCTGGAAAGACAATAAGGGCGATTCCCGCACTGACGAAGCCGTCATTGGCTAAAGCATGAAAAATGGCAGTTAAACGGCGTAGACCGTAGCTGCCCATGGTGTTGCCCCCGGAGGAGATACGATGATCCAAAGTGCAAAGTCAAACGGCAAGCCGATCAACGTGCCGGCAACGCATCCGGAAGAAGCGAAGATGGGCGAGTACATTTTTTATCGCCGCTCTGGTCCGCAGGATTTTTCCTGTTCGATTTGCCACGGCCAGGATGGCAAGCGTATCCGCCTGCAGGATCTCGGTAATCTGACAACCCAGGAAGGCGCTGGCACGGCGATGAAAACCTGGCCGTCCTGCCGTGTCTCGCAAGGAGCGGTGTGGACGATGCCGCGTCGTTTGATCGACGGCATGCGTCAGGCGCGTTGGCCTGAACCCAATTATCAGGCGGATTCGATCATCGCACTGGAAACCTGCCTGCAAAAAACTGCGACCGGCACCGTCATGGAAACGCCGGGTATCAAGCGCTAAGGGGATGAACATGACACTAAAAATTGCCCTGTTTTACGCGTTGACCGTAACAGTTTCCACCTCGGCACTGGCCCAAAAGGCAGCTGATGCTCCGGGCGGCAAGTATGCCAAGGAGGCTGAGCAAAGTTCCGTTCCTCCTTCCGTGCCGATAATCCGAAATACTGGATGACCCGGCTGGAGCAGGATGAAACGATGAAGACCTGTGGCCAGTATCGCGACAATCTGGCGCGAAAAGTTGGTGAGAAATTGGAAAAGTTGAATGCGGCGACGGTTCGCTATCCGGTTGATGGCAAGCTGATCGGCGACTGGAGGGAGGGCGAGAAGTTGGCGGCATCGTGGCGTTTTTGGTTGATCCGGAGTCACCCGTCAATAAGGATTAAGTTTGCGTGAC
>JAUYQT010000481.1 GCA_030697085.1 Azonexus sp.
AGCCGACGCCGCACTGTATGCAGCCAAGGCAGAGGGCAGAAATCGGGCTTTCTGGCGCGACGAGAACAACTGAAAGAGTGCCGGGAACGCCGGTTCACAAGCTTTGCAGCTTGCCTCAGGCAGCCTTCTCGTCAGTCAGCGTCCCCGGCACCGGGTCGGGTTCCAGATCTTCCCACATACATTCACGATCCTTGCGTACATCAAACAAGCCGTGCTTTTGCTCACCCTGCACCAGGCATTCGCCCTGACATTGCTCATCAACGACAACCAACTGCATTTCAGCATCGACATGACGCTCACCATCCCAGTAACTGCAGGTTGCGCAGATCTTGATCTCGTTCGGCACTATTAATTTTTCAGCCATCTTATCCTCGATGGAAAGCCCTGTTGTTGTAGCGGGTAAGAGTTTACCCGCTTCCGGAAGTTCCCTGTAATTTGTCTGGCTATAATGTTCTTTTAAGCCGAAACCCGCACATCATGGACATCAAGGAATACATGCAAACCGTGGGCCGCAAGGCCCGGCTTGCCTCACGCCGTCTGGCCACGGCCTCGACCGCTGAAAAAAATGCCGCACTGCTCGCCATTGCCGCCGCCATCCGCCGCGAAAAGGCCGCACTGGTCGCCGCCAATCAGGAAGATTTGACTGCCGCTCGCGCCGCCGGCCTCGAAACTGCCATGCTCGACCGTCTGACGCTCTCCGAAAAAGGCGTCGACAGCATGGCCGAAGGGGTCGAGCAAGTCGCTACGCTGCCTGACCTGATCGGCGAGATGAGCGAGATCAAGTTCCGCCCATCCGGCATTCAGGTTGGCAAAATGCGCGTCCCGCTCGGCGTCATCGGCATCATTTATGAAGCGCGCCCGAACGTCACCGCCGACGCGGCCGCCCTGTGTCTGAAGTCGGGCAACGCGGCCATCCTGCGCGGCGGCTCGGAAGCCATCCGTTCCAATCGGGCAATTGCCGCACTGGTTCAGGAAGGCTTGCAAGCAGCCGGCCTGCCGGCCGAGTGCGTGCAAGTGATCGACACCACCGACCGCGCTGCCGTGGGCGAGTTGATCACCCTGCGCGAATTCGTCGATGTCATCGTCCCGCGCGGTGGCAAAGGGCTGATCGCCCGCCTGCTGGCCGATGCCCGCGTACCGATGATTCAGCATCTGGACGGCAACTGCCACGTCTACCTGGAAGAGGAAGCCGATCCGAACAAGGCGTTGAAGATTGTCGAGAATGCCAAAACCCAGCGCTACGGCACCTGCAATACGGCCGAGTCTTTGCTCGTCGACCGCAGCGTTGCCGCCATGTTGCTGCCACCAATTGCCGCCATGCTGACCGCCAAGGGTGTCGAGATTCGCGGCTGCGCCGAAACACAAGCACTGGTGTCGAATGCCATCGCCGCCACGGAAGAGGATTACTACACGGAGTATCTGGCGCCGATCATTTCGGTCAAGGTGGTTGCCGGCATCGATGAAGCCATCGCGCATATCAACCAGTACTCGTCGCACCACACTGAAGCCATCGTCACCGACAACCACCCGAAAGCCATGCGCTTCCTGCGCGAAGTCGATTCGGCCTCGGTCATGATCAATGCCTCGACCCGTTTTGCTGATGGTTTCGAGTACGGACTGGGTGCCGAAATCGGCATCTCGACCGACAAGATTCACGCTCGCGGCCCGGTTGGTCTGGAAGGATTGACCAGCCAAAAATGGGTTGTGTTGGGCGACGGGCACGTTCGCGCCTGAACGCAGTCTTTCCTGAACAGGCGGGAATTTATGCGTCTCTGCCTGTGCAGAGGCAACTTTTTCTGGAGTCAGCAATGGCCAAAGCAAGTTTCAACTGGCAAGACCCTTTCCTTCTCGACAGCCAACTAGCCGCCGACGAGCGCCAGGTGCGCAACGCCGCCCGCGACTTCGCCCAGAAGGCGCTAAAGCCGCGCATCCGCGATGCCTTCCGCAATGAAACGACCGATCCGGCGATCTATCGCGAGATGGGCGAGATGGGCCTGCTGGGCGCGACATTGCCGCCAGCTTACGGCGGTGCCGGGCTGAATTATGTTTCCTACGGTTTGATCGCCCGCGAGGTCGAGTACATCGATTCGGCCTACCGGACGCTGTTGAGCGTGCAATCCTCGTTGACCATGGTGCCGATTTACGAATTCGGCAGCGAGGAACAGAAGCAAAAATATCTGCCCAAGTTGGGCAAGGGTGAGTTGATTGGCTGCTTCGGCCTGACCGAACCGGATTCGGGCTCCGACCCGGCCAGCGCCAGGACGTGCGCCCGCAGCGTTCCCGGTGGCTGGAAGTTGTCCGGCTGCAAGACCTGGATCACCAATTCACCGATAGCCGACATTTTCATCGTCTGGGCCAAGGATGACGCAGGCGTGCTGCGCGGCTTCATCCTTGAAAAAGGCATGGCCGGGCTGTCAGCGCCGGTCATTCACGGCAAGGTCAGCCTGCGTGCCTCGATTACCGGCGACATTGTCATGGACGAGGTCTTCGTGCCGACCGAGAACCAGTTGCCCAAAGCGAGTGGCCTGAAAGGTCCGTTCACCTGCCTCAATTCGGCCCGTTTCGGCATCTCGTGGGGCGCCCTCGGCGCGGCGGAAGCTTGCTGGCACACGGCGCGGCAATACACGCTGGAGCGTCAGCAGTTCGGCCGGCCGCTCGCCGCGACGCAACTCATCCAGAAAAAGCTGGTCGATATGCAGACTGAAATCAGCTTCGGCATTCAGGGCGCGCTGCGCCTCGGCCGCATGATGGATGACGGCAGCGCGACGCCGGAACTGGTCTCGCTGCTGAAACGTAACAGCACCGGCAAGGCGCTGGAAATTGCCCGCAACGCCCGCGACATGCTCGGCGGCAATGGCATTTCGGATGAATTCGGCGTCATCCGCCACCTGGTCAATCTTGAATCGGTGACGACTTACGAAGGTACGCACGATGTCCATGCGCTGATTCTCGGCCGGGCGCAAACGGGAATTTCGGCATTCTGATTTTGGCCAATTTTTGCCGTCGACCGCAGGAGGCTGCATGAGTGAATCGATCTACCAGGCCATCGTCGCCGCCCCCGGCTTTGCCCTCGGTGTGCAATGCAACGCCGACGAGATCACCGCCATCGACTTTCTCGAACCCCACCCCGAGCAGGCGCCGGAAACCCCACTTGCCGCCGAAGCGGTGCGTCAGTTGCACGCCTATCTCGCCAACCCGGCCTTTGAATTCGGCCTGCCCCTGCGCCCGGCCGGCACCCACTTCCAGCGCCGCGTCTGGGCCGAAATTGCGGCCATTCCGCTCGGTCAGACCCACACCTACGGTCAACTGGCAAAAAACCTCAAAAATGCGCCGCGTGCCGTCGGTCAGGCTTGCGGCGCCAACCCTTATCCACTGGTTGTCCCCTGCCATCGCGTCATCGCCAGCGGCGGCGGGCTGGGTGGCTTCAACCGGCAGGGCGGCGGCTTTCTGCTCGACGTCAAACGCTGGCTGCTGACCCATGAACACTGCCTCCCCGGCTGACCTCGCCGAAATCGACAATTTCTGCGATGCGCTCTGGCTCGAAGACGGGCTGGCCAAGGCAACGCTCGACAGTTATCGCTCCGACCTCGGCCGGCTCTCGCTATGGCTCGCCAACAATGCCAGTGAACCCTTGCTCGATCTGCGTGAAACGACGCTGGCTAGCTTCATCGCCCATCTTTCCCGCCAGACCCGCGCCGCCTCGCAAGCCCGCTACCTATCCACGATGCGCCGCTTCTACCGCTGGCAACTCGGCCGAGGTCGCATCGTCGTCGACCCGACGTTGAAACTGGCCAACCCGGCCCAGCCTTCACGCCTGCCCAAAGTAATGTCGGAAAAGCAGATCGACAGCCTGCTCGACACCCCCGATCTCGATACCCCGCTCGGCCTGCGCGACCGCGCCATGCTCGAAACGCTCTACGCCACCGGCTTGCGCGTTTCCGAGCTGGTCGGTCTCCAATTACACGAAGTCAGTTTCACTGACGGCGTCTTGCGCGCCACTGGCAAGGGCGACAAACAGCGCCTGGTACCGCTCGGCGAACAAGCCATCGATTGGCTGAATCGCTACCTGAACGAAGCCCGCCCGGAAATCCTGAAAGGCCAGCAAAGCGACGCCCTGTTCGTCACCGCCCGTGGCGGTGCGATGACCCGGCAGGCCTTCTGGCAATTGATCAAGCGTTACGCCCTGATCGCCGGCATCGCCCCGGAAAAACTGTCGCCGCACGTCTTGCGCCACGCTTTCGCCACCCATCTACTCAACCACGGCGCCGATCTGCGTGTCGTACAATTACTGCTCGGCCACGCTGACATTTCGACCACCCAGATCTACACCCATGTTGCCCGCGAACGCCTGAAATTGCTGCATGCAGAGCACCACCCGCGCGGCTAATGCCATAGAACCCAAGGCTGGCACTAGAATATTGCCATGAGCAAAACCGAACACGCCCCCGAGACACAGGCCACCCAATTCCTGAAGTCGCACAAAATCCCGTTTTCCAGCCACCTCTACGCCTATGAAGAACATGGCGGCACGAAGGTTTCAGCCCGTGAACTCAATGTCGCCGAGCATGCAGTGGTTAAAACGCTGATTTTCGAGGACGACAACGCCAAGCCACTGATTGTATTGATGCACGGCGACTGCAAGGTATCGACCAAGGAACTGGCCCGGCAAATCGGCTGCAAGAAGGTTGAACCTTGCAAGCCGGAAGTCGCCAACCGCCACAGCGGCTATCTGGTCGGCGGCACCAGCCCGTTCGGGACCAAGAAATCAA
>JAUYQT010000656.1 GCA_030697085.1 Azonexus sp.
TATATGAAGGGTGCCGCCAGCGAGCGCGCCGACATCGATCAGGAAAAGCTCGAAACCGCCCTCGCCTACGCCGGCGAAATCCTCGCCCAGCAGGACCGCGCCAATGGCCTCGCCGCCGACATCGAAAAGCTACGCACTGCCCAGGCTCCCAAAGACCGCTTCATCACTCGTGAGATCACCCGCTATGTCAAAGTCACCCCTCCCGCTGATCGCTGCACTCTGCCTGGTACTTGGCGCCTGCTCCACGACGCCGCCGCTACCGGCACGCCAATCGCTACCGAAACCGGACCCCTGGCTGCTGCAACCGCCAACCCCGTTGCAGACGCTGCCGCCCTCGAAACCATCGGCATCAACTACGAAGCCTGCCGCACCGACCAAGCCAAACTAGCCGGCTGGCAGCGCCGCTACCAGACGCTGGAAGCCGGAGAATGAAAAAGCCTGCCGCCCTGCGCGCCCACCTCACCCAGTGGGTGCCCGACCTCGCCAAAAATCCCGACAAGCTGCACGTCTTCATCGAAAAGGGCCGCATCGCCAGCCGCTACGGCGCCAGCCTCGCCTTCGAATACCGCTACCAGCTGCAGCTCGTCATCACCGACTTCGCCGAATCGCCCGACGTCCTCATCGTCCCCATCCTCGTCTGGGCGCTCGAGCACCAGCCCGATCTGCTCTTCGATGAAAAATTGAAATACAACCTGGTCAACTTCGAAGCCGAACTGCTCAATCACAACAGCATTGATCTCGCCCTGACCATCGAGCTCTCCGAACGCGTCCTGGTCAAACCCGTCGCCGCCGGCTACGAATGCGAGCACCTCGGCGAACCGCCCCTACCCGACCTCACCGGCCCCACCGGCTGGCAGATCTACCTGAAAGGCGTCTTGCTCGCCGAAGGCAGCGAATAGCCGCCACCCCATGCCCAACCTCCCCGCCCTCGAAGCCTTTGCCGCCGACCTCCTCGCCCGCCTCGAACCGGCCGCCCGGCAGGAACTCGCCCGGCGTATCGCCCGCAACCTGCGCGCCAGCCAGCAAAAACGCATTGCCGCCCAGCTCAACCCGGACGGCAGCGGCTTCGCCCCGCGCAAGCCGCAACTGCGCCAGAAGAAAGGTGGCCTACGCCGCCAAATGTTCGCCAAACTGCGCACCGCCAAACACCTCAAAGCCAAAGGCACCGCCGACGCCGCCGTCGTCTCATTCACGACCGAAGTCTCCCGCATTGCTCGCGTCCACCAATTCGGCCTGCGCGATACGGTCAACCGCAAAACCGGCCTCGAAACCGACTACCCGGAACGCCAGCTGCTCGGCATCAGTGAAGCCGACGAAGCCCTGATCCGCGACCTCGCCGTCGAATATCTCGCCGGCCGGTCCTAAGCCCGCGTTCTACACCCGCCAGCCCACGACGCGCGCCCGCGAGCCCGGCAAACTGCCCGGCATGGACATCGTTGAACTCTCCCGCCTGCTTGAAAACATCATCCGCGTCGGTACCATTCATTCCGTGGACCACGTCGAGTGCCGGGTCCGCGTCCAGACCGGCAAGCTGATCACCGACTGGCTGCGCTGGCTCGAAACCCGTGCCGGCAACACCACTACATGGAATCCGCCCACCGTCGGCGAGCAGTGCATCGTCCTTTCCCCATCCGACGAAATCGCCCAGGGCCTCGTCATCTACGGCGCCCCGTCGCAAATTATCGACACGCCCAGTCACGACCCGGCAAAACACGTCATCCGCTACCCGGACGGCACGACACTGACTTACGACCACGCCGCCGGACTCCACCAGGCCAGCTACCCGGACGGCGCCAGTATTAGCTACCACCACCCGAGCAGCGCACTGCAAGCCACCGGCATCGCCACTGCCCTCGTTCAGGCCGCCACCAGCATCACGCTCGATACGCCGCTGACCCACATCACCGGCCAATGCGTCATCGACGACCTGCTCACCTACGGCAACGGCATCGCCGGCACCGGCGGCAGCAACAAAAACGTCATCGCTGGCGATTTCACTCACACCGACGGCAATCTCTCCAGCAATGGCGTCGTCCTGCACTCCCACACTCACACCGGCGTCTATCCCGGTGGCAGCAACACCGGCGAACCGTCATGATGAGCCGCGAAACCGGCGCCGCCATGGCCGAAGATGACCACATCCGCCAAAGCATCGCCGACATCCTGACCACGCCGATCGGTAGCCGCCTGATGCGCCGCAGCTACGGCAGCATGCTGCCCGACCTCATCGACCACCCCGGCCACCACGCCACCCACCTGCGCCTGCAGGCCGCCACCGTCATGGCCTTGCTCCGCTGGGAACCGCGCGTCCGCATCACCAGCGTGGCGCTGGCGCAGGAAATGGACGGCCGGCTAGCGCTCGAAATCACCGCGACGAAACGCACCGGACAGCGCGCCGGCCAACCCGTTAACCTCACGTGGCCGCTGCAATGACCATCGATCTCGCCGCCATTTCAGCGCCGGAAATCATCGAGCCATTAAGCTTCGAGGCCATTCTTGCCGCCCGCAAGGCGCGCTTCATCGAGCTGGCGCCCGACATGGCCCCGGTCATGGATCTCGAATCCGAGCCGGCCGTCAAACTGCTCGAAGAAGCCAGCTACGACGAACTGCTTCTGCGCGACCGCATCAACCTCGCCGCCCAGGCCGTCATGCTGGCCTACGCCACCGGCAACGCCCTGGAACACCTCGCCGCCCTCTACGGCGTCACTCGCCTGGTCACCGACCCCGGCAACCCGGACGCCATCCCCCCGCTACCGGCCACGCTGGAAACCGACGCCGCCCTGCGCGCCCGCGTCCAGATGGCGCCGGAAGGCTTCAGCACAGCCGGGCCAGCCGGTGCCTATCGCTTCCACGCCCTCAGCGCCAGCGGGCAAGTACTCGACGCCGCGGTCGACAGCCCACGCTTCACCAGCCTGGAACTCACCCCGGAACAACTAGCGATCCTGCCGCCCGGCACCATCGCCCTGACTTGCACCTACGCTGCCGGCCTGCCCAGCCCGCGCCCCGGCATGGTCCGCGTCTCCGTGCTTTCGCGTGCAGCCAACGGCACGCCGAGCGCTGAGCTGCTCAGCGCGGTTGAAGCCGCCCTCAACGCCGAAGACATCCGGCCACTGACCGACGAACTCGTCGTCACAGCCCCGGAAATCATCGAATACGTCCTCGAAGCCACCCTGACTACCTACCCCGGGCCATCGGCCCAGGCCGTGCTCGATGCCGCGCAAGCCGCCGCCACCCGCTACACCACAGAAACCCACCGCCTCGGCTACGACGTCACCCTCTCCGGCCTCTATGCCGCCCTGCACCAGCCCGGCGTCCAGCGCGTCAACCTGATCCAGCCCGCGGCCAATGTCGTCTGCGACCTGCACCAAGCCAGCTACTGCACCGCCATCACCCTCACCCTGGCCGGCACCGATGTCTGACGCCTGGACCGACCCCCTCCTGCCGCCCGCCCAGACCCGGCTTGAAGCCGCCCTTGGCCAAAGCATGCACCCGGTCGGGCTGACGCCTGAAGTCATCGCCACCCTGTGGAACCCCTGGCTCATTCCCGCCAACCTGCTGCCCTGGCTGGCCTGGGCGCTGTCGGTGGATGAATGGGACGCGACATGGTCGGAGGCAACCCAGCGCGCCGTCTGCGCCGCCAGCTTCCAGGTGCACCGAAGAAAAGGCACCGTCGGCGCCGTGCGCCGCGCCATGGATGCCATCGGCTACCGCACCCGGCTGATCGAAGCCTGGCAGCAGACCCCGCCCGGCACGCCCCACACCTTCACCGCCGAGATTGAAATCGACGACCGCGGGCTGGATGCCGGCACCGTCGCCCAGATGGAGCGGCAAATCAGTGCCGTCAAGCCCGAGCGCAGCCATTTCGATGTGCTGATCATCGGCCGCAGCAGTTGCCAAGTGCACACCGCCACCACTGCCCTCAGCGGCGAAATTGCCACTGTCCAGCCCTTCCAGATCACCGAAGCCGAAGCCCCCATGCCGACCTACACCATCGGCATCGGCACCCACGCCTTCGGCTCGACCACCGTCTACCCAATCCAGTGAGGCACTGATGAGCCAGAATTTCTACACCCTGCTGACCAATATCGGCGCCGCCGAATGGGTGAATGCCGAGATCGGCGGCATGCATGTGCCGATAACCCATCTCGCCCTCGGCGACGGCAACGGCAACCCGGTCGTACCGACCGAAGCGATGACCACGCTGGTCAATGAAGTGCACCGCGTGCCGATCACCAGCGTCACCGCCGACGCCGAAAACCCCAACTGGCTAGTTTTCGAAGCCGTCATTCCGGCTGCGATTGGCGGCTGGACCATCCGCGAAATCGGGCTGATCGGCGGCAACGGTGGCGGCAACAAGCTGCTCGATATCGGCAACTTCCCGGCCACCTACAAGCCCGTGCTGTCCGAAGGCGCCGCCAAAGACATGGTGATCCGCATGATCACCCAGGTCAGCAACGCCAGCGTGGTGCAGCTGACCATCGACCCCAGCGTCGTGGTCGCCACCAATCAGGCCATCGTCAATGCCGTGGCTGCCCACGAGGCAAAGGCCGACCCGCACGCCCAGTACATCAAGTCCAGCCAGAAAGGCGTGGCCAACGGTGTCGCAACGCTGGGCGGCGACGGCCTGGTGCCGCTTTCCCAGCTTCCCCCGGCGATCGCCACTGATGCCGAGGTGGCCGCCTCGCTGTCCGCCCACGTCGGCGCCGGCGATCCGCATCCGCAGTACATCAATGCCGCTGAGTTGGCCACGGCATTCGCTGGCCAGCGCGGTCGTTCATATTTCTTTGGTCAATTTTGAGGAGGTAATTCATGGCATCTGGAAAACTCGGTTCTGCGGCTTTGGCCGCTGCCGCCGACACATTGATCTACACCGTACCCGACGGCAAGGTGGCAACGCTCAACATCGCCTGCGCCAATCGCGATTCGGTTAGCGCAAAGGTCCGTATCGCCATCGGCGTCGGCGCTAACCCGACCAACGATGACTATGTCCAGTACGACACCTCACTGGCAGGTAACGGCGTCATTGAACGAACCGGCATCGTCTGCGGCGCTGGAGAGAAGGTCTGGGTTCGTTCGGATATCGCGAACGTCAGTGTCCGCGTCCACGGTTTTGAGGAGTAATCAATGGGAATGTATTCGTCTAGCGGATCATCTTCTGGATCGGCCGCTGCCGGCGTATCTGGAATTCCGCGCCTTCAAGGTCAAGACATCTTTGGCACGGGCCAGTATCGCGTCTTTCTTGGCACTGGCACCTTCAATGTACCCGAGGGTGTAACTTCCATTCGCGTCCGCTGTGTAGGCGGCGGCGGCGGTGGCGGTAACAGTGACGGCGGTGGCGGTGGTGGCGGTGGCTTCGCAATGGGCCTCTTTACTGTGGTCCCGCTCGCCGCCCATGCTGTCACAGTTGGTGGTGGCGGTGCAGCCGCGTCCGCGGGTGGCAGCAGTTCTTTCGGCGCATTGATTTCGGCAACTGGTGGCGCGAGCGGCGGCGGTACTCGCACAGGTGGTATTGGCGCAGGCGGGACAATTAACAGAACCGGAGGCTCCGGCGGTACAGGGGTGAGCTACGGTGGTGGCGGCGGTGGCTCTGCCGCGACACAACTCGGCGACGGCTATCCCGGTGGGAACGGTGCTGGTACTAGCACTTCCGCCGGTGGCGGTGGTGGTGGCGTAGGTGGAAAGGGCGGTAATGCCGACGGCGCTTACGGCTGGCCCGGTAGCGGTGGCGGTAGTGCCGGCCCGGCGACCGATGCTTTTGGCAACAACAAAGGGGGTAGTAATCCCGGCCCAGACGTGTTGGGCGGTAGTGGTTCGAATCCGACGAATCAAATCATTCGCTTCCCCTTCGACTTCTTCGGTGGCGCGGGTGGCGGTGGTGCCAACAATTCTTCCGGTGCCGGGAGCGATGGCGGCATTGGAGGCGGTGGCGGCGGTGCCTACGGCGGCAACGGCGTATATGCGCGAAAAGGTGGCATTGGTGGTGGCGGTGGCGGCGCCAACAATATTGGGACCAATGTCGGCGGGGCGGGGGGTCTTGGGGGCGGCGGTGGCGGCGGGGGATCCGGCGGCACCGGTGGTGCTGGCGGCGGCGGGCTCGTGGTTGTGGAGTGGTGATCATGAATCGCTGCCAATCCTGCCATTTCTTCCTTATCAATGACGACAAGCAAGGGCTTTGCCGTCGCTTCCCTCCTACTGCGGTGGCAACGCCAGAAGGCACCTTTGCCATCTTTCCGCCGATGTTGCATGAAGGCTGGTGCGGCGAACACCTCGAAAAGGAATCCAACAAATGAACAAGCAAGCCCGCATCGTCGATGACGTTGCCGTGGATGTCGTTACTGGCAACCCGACCGAAATGTTCCACCCTGACATCGCCGCTCAGTTCGAGCCGGTTCCCGACAATGTGGAGACCGGCTGGCGCCACGACCCGCAGACTGGTGTCTGGTCAGCGCTGGAGGTTATCCAGGAACAATCTGGTCCGGCAACGGTGTTACCCAAAGTCGGCCCTATCGCCTTCAAG
>JAUYQT010000677.1 GCA_030697085.1 Azonexus sp.
AGCGAACGTAGTAACCAACACTGGCTATAAACAATAAGTAAATGCCGGCGACCAGCAGTGTTGCCGAATGGAAAGCGGCTTTTTGTGACAACCTGATTTTCGCCGTCCAGTCACGGCTGCGCAGGCTGGCGATGACTAATAGCGGCACCGTCATGGCGTGAATGAAACCGCGAATCGCCAGCGCATCGCCATCGACCCGGTTAAACATCAGCGCATCGGAAAACAGGTAAATATCAAAAATAAACTGCCCGGCCAGACCCAGACAGAGCGGCTTGATATTCCAGGCGGAGTCGTCAGATACCGCACGAAATAATTGCTCAACAAGAATCAGCCCCAAAACCGGCATAGCTAGCGCGTGGAACAAGGCGGTGCGTAACCATTGCTCGGCCGGTAACAGCCCTGATACTTGAGCAATCTGTAATGCCACGCCGCCCAGCACCGTGAGCCAGCAGGCGGGCGTCAGCCAGCCCGGTAGCAAGGCATTGTTTTGGACTTGGCCAAAGCTGGGGATGAGCAGAAGAATCAGAAATGCGTACCAGCCGCCGTAGCGAAAAATATCGGTAAGCGACGCCGCGAGCATCAAGAAGAGGTTGCTGCCTGACGCAGCAAGAAAGGACAGGCTCGCCCAGACCGCTGATATGAAGACCGTTATCAGCATGATTCTGGCTCGCGGGCTGGCATGCCATTCGCGACCAAATGAGAGGAGAAAGGCTGCCAGCAGCGCATAGGCGGCCGCTGCAACGCCAAAGCTCCAGGTAATCAGCGACGCCGATTCAGTTTCCATGTTCGTCAGAAAAAAACGCCACTGAGTCAGTGGCGTTGTCGATTATTGAGCACCTTTGCCCGTCAGCACGACGCCGACTGTTTCAAAGAGAACCAGAATATCCAGAAACAGCGAGTGATTCTTGACGTAGTAGAGGTCGTATTGAAGCTTTTCGGCAGAATCCTCAACCGTGGCGCCGTAGTGGTATCGAACCTGAGCCCAGCCCGTAACACCGGGTTTGACACTATGCCGAACTGCGTAAAAAGGAATTTCTTTGGTCAGTTGATCGACAAAGAAAGGGCGTTCTGGGCGGGGGCCAACCAAGCTCATATCGCCTTTGATGACGCTGAAAAGTTGCGGCAGTTCATCAATTCGAAGTTTACGAATGATTCTGCCCACCTTGGTGACGCGGTCATCCTGCGCCTTTGCCCAGACCGGTTTGCCGTCTTTTTCGGCATCGCGCCGCATGCTACGAAATTTGATCACATTAAACAGTCGACCGTTGAGGCCGACGCGCTCCTGGCGATAAAAAACCGGGAAGCCGTTTTCAATCACAATCGCTACGGCTGCAATGAGCATCACCGGCAAGGAAAGCAAAATAAGAATCGTCGCGCAGACAATGTCGAATATGCGTTTGACCAAGGTCCGAGCGTTTCCCTGACTGAAGCCATCACCAAAAATCAGCCATCCGGCATAGAGCGATTCGAGACGAATCTGCCCCAGCGTTTGCTCAAAATGGCTGGCTAGGTCGAGGACTCGAATACCTTGCAGTTTGCAATCCAATAGTTCGCGCAAAGGCATGGCGCCGCCACGACGCTCAGTGACAGCAACAACGATTTCTTCGACTTTCAGATTTAAGGCTGTATCAGTCAGCGACTTTTTGTTGGAAATAACCAGGCGACTAGGAACCACCATTTCTTCTTCATTGGAGCTCGGGAAGAAGCCCATGATTTCAGCCGTTGGGTCCGATTTGTTAAGTGCTCGTTTGACCGCCAAAGCCCGGGCGCCGGTACCGAAAACAAGAATTCGCCGCGTCAGCATGCTGGAAGATGTGGCGTGAGAAGCGCTGACCCGGGTCACCAACATGCCAAAAACCGCCGACATAGCGGAGAGTTGAAGGAACTCCTGGCTGACACCGGACAGTGGAAGAATGGCGAAAATACCGTAAGCAACGGGAACTGCAAGGTAAAGCGAAAGCACGGCACGGGCACGGCTTTCCATGACGGTGCGCTTGTTGAAGCGTTGATAAAAGCCTAGCCAGGCATTGATCGCCAGCATCGCAGCACCCAGCAGGATGGCAAAAATCAGCACTTGCTTGTGGTTAATTGGCAGACCGCTGCCCACCCACATCAGCGCAATGATCATGCCGACGATAACGAAAGAAAAATCGAACAGCATTTGGCCCAGCATGCGCCAGCGAAACCAGTGATTAAACATGCGGATCATGATCAGACTCCGTTCTTGAACCGTAAATTTTTGAGG
>JAUYQT010000678.1 GCA_030697085.1 Azonexus sp.
ACACGATGGGTCCTCGTGAGGCTGAACGCCTGCTGTCGGTAGAAGGGGCATCAATTGAGACCATCAAACAGGTTGTCGACATAGTCGCGACTATCTCCTACAAGGGTGCAGGGGTCAAAACCGAGATGCAAACCTTAGCCGGTAGATGTGTTCAGGATGCTGACCGACTCGATGCAATAGGCGCCATCGGCATTGCACGCTGTTTTGCCTACGGAGGTCATGCCGGTCGTCTCATGTATGACCCGGACGAGCCGCCTGAGATGCATGCCACGGCTGAGGCCTACAAAGCATCGAAAGGCCATAGTCTCAACCATTTTTACGAGAAACTCTTCCTGCTCAAAGACCGGATGAACACGGAGACTGGCAAAAAAATGGCTGAGGCGCGGCATCGCTTCATGGCGCAATATGTGGCGCAATTTCTGGAAGAATGGAACGTTTAAGCAGCAGGATAGGTGACATGATTAAACCCAACAACGCAAAACTCATTTTGGCTGTAATGGTATTCATTGGCGGCGGAGCTATTGCCGATGGGCAGGACCACAATCATCACAAATTCGCCAAGGATGTAGATCACTTTCATTCTGTTCTGGCGCCCGTTTGGCATGCTCGTCCCGGCACTGAACGCACGCAAGATGCCTGTGCCAAGGCGGGCGAAATGGCTCGCTTGGCAAAAGAGATTCGTTCCACCGATGCATCGCAACTTGTCGCGTCAATCCCAAAACTGAAAACCAAGTGCGATAGCGACAAAGCTGGCGTTGATGCTGCCTTATTTGACGTCCACGAGGCCTTTCACCACCTCATTGATGCGCAGCCGGGGCTGCCAAGCACTAAGTAACCTTTGAGATATTTTGACTGAAAAGGAACGCTCGTGAAGCTTGTCCTCGCTCCCGTACTTAATCTGTTGCACAGCGCTCACGCAAGTACCCTGGCCACGCAATTCACGCTGATGACTGGTTATCCCTATGCCACAGTTATTCCCAATGTCCTGGATGAACAACATCGGCCAATCCTGCTAATCAGCGCCCTGGCAGAACACACCAAGAATTTGCTGGCCGACCCGAAAGTCAGCATTTCCGTGACCAAGTCAGGGGTACCCAATGTCCAGGATGGCCAACGTCTGACCCTGATCGGTGATGCTGAGCAATTTGAACCTGATGACGCACTGAAAGCGCGTTACCTTCGTTATCTGCCAGCGGCCGAACAGTACCTGATGCTCGACTTCATGTTCTTTCGCATTCAACCCAAACGGTTACGGTATATCGGTGGTGTTGGCAAAATGGGCTGGGTTGAAACTGAAGTGCTTGCTGCGATTCCCAGCCTGTCATTAGCTGATGAGGCTACTTTGCTTGCAGAGGCACAGGCAATTGCGCCCAGGAACGTCACATTGCTTGGCATTGATCCGTTCGGCATTGATTACCTGGCCGATGAATTCCGTGACCGTTCCGCCTTTCAGGGCAAAGGCTTCAGTCGGGAAGTGTTGTTGGATTTGGTGCCTAAGCTGACTTGATGCATCGACAAATAACATGGCCATACTCGGCAAATGAGACAATCAGCGCCATCGAATTCAACGCTGATTAAGTGCCGGGGGAGTGAGCATTGGAAGTTGTCGCCGTAATCGACTTTGAAACCACGGGTTTGTCGCCAGCACAGGGGGACCGTGCCACTGAAATTGCCGCAGTCATTCTTGAGGGCGGCAAGGTGGTCGACCGCTACCAGAGTCTGATGAATGCAGGTGTACGTATCCCGGCATACATCGAGTCGCTAA
>JAUYQT010000776.1 GCA_030697085.1 Azonexus sp.
GAAAATGTCATTGTTGGTCGCCTGATTCCAGCGGGTACTGGACTCGCCTACCATTTGAGCCGAAAGGCAAAATTGGCCGGTGAAAATATTGCAACTGATCTCTCAGTTGGCGTTTCGGCTGGTGAAAACACAACACAAGAAGTTAAGTAGTCTTGTAAGTCAATACGCAACCCCCGTGTCTCGTTGACATGGGGGTTGATCAACCATAAAATCTATGGTTCTTGTCGGCAGAGGCTAATCAGTGTCTCTGCTTTGGATAACAAAATTGCCGGCGTGCATTGAGTCTTCGGTGCCCGGCCGTTGAAGGAAGTTTGATATGCCGACCATTAACCAGCTCGTGCGTAAACCGCGCGTTGCCGAGGTGACCAAGAGCAAAGTTCCTGCTCTGGAAAAATGTCCTCAAAAACGCGGTGTTTGTACCCGTGTCTACACCACCACCCCCAAGAAGCCTAATTCGGCTTTGCGTAAGGTCTGTAAGGTTCGCCTGACCAATGGCTTTGAAGTCATCTCGTACATTGGCGGCGAAGGTCACAATCTTCAGGAACACTCTGTTGTCCTGATTCGTGGTGGGCGTGTAAAGGATTTGCCAGGTGTGCGTTATCACACCGTGCGCGGCTCTCTGGATACCCAGGGCGTCAAAGGTCGTAAGCAGTCCCGTTCTAAATACGGGGCTAAGCGCCCGAAGGCTGCTTGATTTATTAAGCGGCTTGAGTAAGTGGCCTTCCTTTTGGAGGGTTGTGAGAGCCGGGTGGGTGAAAAACCCTTCCCGGCTTTTAAACTGAATAGTGATTAATTGAGGTAAATATGCCCCGTCGTCGTGAAGTACCAAAACGCTCAATCCTGCCAGATCCAAAATTTGGCAACGTCGAAGTCTCGAAATTTATCAACGCTATCATGCAGAGTGGCAAGAAGTCAGTTGCTGAGCGCATTGTTTATGGTGCTTTTGAGATTATCACCACCAAGGGTGGAAAAGACCCTCTGGAAGTTTTCAGTTCTGCCATGAGTAACGTTCGCCCAATGGTTGAAGTTAAATCGCGTCGTGTTGGCGGTGCTAACTACCAGGTTCCAGTCGAGGTCCGTCCGGCTCGTCGTGCGGCGCTTGCCATGCGCTGGTTGCGTGAGTCTGCCCGCAAGCGTTCAGAAAAGTCGATGGGGCAGCGCCTGGCTGCAGAAATGCTGGAAGCCGCTGAAAACCGTGGCGGTGCCGTTAAGAAGCGTGATGAAGTTCACCGCATGGCCGATGCCAACAAGGCTTTTGCCCACTTCCGCTTCTAATTTTCAAAGGTATTCATCGTGG
>JAUYQT010000201.1 GCA_030697085.1 Azonexus sp.
TCACCGAGCGTCCAACCGAATGGACCCTTTCCTACGTTGGCATTCTTGCTTTCATGTCGATCGCCAGTACCGCGATGTGCTGGTGGCTATGGATCTATATCCTCGACCGCGTCCCCGCCTGGGAAGCCAGCCTGTCCGTGCTCGGCACGCCGGTGGTGGCGATCCTCTCGTCGCGATTGACCTTTGGTGAGGAATTCAAGACCGGCGAGGTACTCGGCATTGTTCTCATCGGCAGCGGCCTGGCTTTGCTCTCGCTATTGAGCTGGGCGGCAAGTCGGCGTAATCCGGCGGTGTCGGTCATTGAGAAAAAACTTCAGAAACAACCATGAACGCCCTGCCAGCAACAAAACTCTCCATGCTCGACCTCGTGGCCGTGCGCGAAGGCGGCACCGTTGCCGAAGCACTGGCAATTGCCCGGCGTACCGCCCAGCATGTCGAAACGCTCGGCTTTACCCGTTATTGGCTGGCCGAGCATCACAACATGCCGGGAATCGCCAGTTCGGCGACGGCTGTGCTGGTTGGCTACATCGCCGCTGCCACCAGCCGCATCCGGGTCGGCTCGGGCGGCATCATGCTGCCCAACCATGCGCCGCTGGTCGTTGCTGAAGCTTTCGGTACGCTGGCCGAGCTTTATCCTCAGCGAATCGATCTCGGCCTGGGCCGTGCTCCCGGCACTGATCAGATCACCATGCGGGCATTACGCCGTGACCGCCCCGAAAGCGAAGCCGATTTCCCGCGTGAGATTAGCGAACTGCAACAACTGCTCGGGCCAAGACAGCCGGAGCAGCGAGTAATCGCCGTGCCGGGAATGGGGACGGAAGTGCCCATCTGGCTGCTTGGGTCGAGCCTTTTCTCCGCCCGACTGGCGGCAGAGCGCGGGCTACCCTACGCCTTCGCCTCGCACTTCGCGCCAGCCATGCTGTTGCCGGCCATCGCGGTCTATCGCAGCAACTTCCGACCTTCAGCCAAGCTGGCAAAACCCTACGTGATGATCGGCGTCCCTCTGATTGCCGCCGCGACCGATGACGAAGCCGAATACCTCGCCAGCAGCACCTATCAGCGGATACTCGGCATCCTGACCGGGGACCGCCGCTGCCTGCCACCGCCGGTGGCCGATTACATGAACAGCCTGCAGCTGCATGAGCGCTCGGCGATCAGCGACTTTCTTGCGGCAGCAGTGATCGGCGGGCCAGAGCGGGTGCGGGAAGGACTGACTGCGCTGGTTCAGGCAACCGCGGCCGATGAATTGATGTTTGTCTGCGACATCTTCGATCCGGCACTCCGCTTGCGCTCGCTGGATATTGTGGCAGCTGTTTTCGCGCAGTGAGATAACGAGGTGGATGGGAATTCTCCATCGATGCTGAGCAAGCGATAGCAGATTGAGCCGTATTGCCGAACGGCTGAAGAGTGCCCAATGCAGCCTGCTGACATTTAGAACCGTAATGGCTGGTTTGCGAATGGATACCCGCCATATCCCGAAAGCTGGATCGTTGTGTCGTCAGAGGGTGCAAATTTCCATGCCTAGGGGATAGCGGTTAAATTAGCGCCTTTGACCGCCCTCGACGACCTGAAGAAATCCCTACTTCATCGAGCTTTCTGCGGGCAACTTTGATGGAGGATAACCGTGCCAGAAGCAGAAGCACTTGATCAGGAAACCTTGGAAGAAATCCTCGATAAGTTAGAAATTGAGTGGTACTACTCAACCAAGGAGGGGCTTAGCCCTGATGACATTCTACGGGGGCTACTCGATCATGGGCTGTTTGCCGAAAAGATTCCCCCCTGCTTCTCCA
>JAUYQT010000227.1 GCA_030697085.1 Azonexus sp.
AGGCTGCACCTGCAGGTCGATTTACGAAATGCACTGGAAAACGGAGAATTTCAACTCTATTACCAACCGCAAAGCGACCTCGCCAGCGGCAAGATGATCGGCGTTGAAGCGCTGTTACGCTGGCATCACCCCACCTTGGGAATGGTTTCACCAAGCCACTTTATCCCCTTGGCTGAAGAATGCGGACTGATCGTCCCGATTGGTCAATGGGTGTTGGAAGAAGCTTGTCGGCAAGGCGCGCAGTGGCAGAAATCCGGCATGCCGCCATTAGTGGTCGCGGTCAATATTTCGGCGCTGCAGTTCAGCCGGGGCGATCTCGTCGAGATCATCGAGCGCGCGCTACGCGACTCAGGCTTCCCGGCCAGGCAGCTGGAAATCGAAATAACCGAATCGCTACTGATGCGCAATCTGGATGGCACCCGCGAAACGATTCAACGCCTGAAAAAATTGGGCATTCAATTCGCCATTGACGATTTCGGTACGGGCTATTCCAGCCTGAGTTCATTGAAAACAATGAAGGTCAATAAACTTAAAATTGACCAGTCTTTTGTGCGGGACATCGGCCACGATGCCGATGATCTTGCCATCGTCCGCGCCATCATCCAGTTAGGCAAAACATTACAACTGCGCGTTATTGCCGAAGGCGTTGAAACGCTGGAACAACTCGATATTTTGAGAAAGCATGGCTGCGACGAAGTTCAGGGCTACTATTTTGGCCAGCCTCAACCCCCCGAGAACCTGCAAGCTTTACTCATGACCGGGAAGGGATAAGCGGTCAACTGAGGAATCAAGGTTCAAGGCTTAATCATGCTTCAGCCTATTTTCCAGCCGCCACCACTCGGTTCCGCCCCTGATCCTTGGCTTGATAAAGCGCCTCATCGGCCCGTTTTAGCGCCACCTCAATTGGGCAATCGCTGGCATCGGCGACGCCCATGCTCATGGTGACGCGAACGAGGCGACCATCGGCCAGGCGAATATCATAATCAGCGCACAGGGCGCGAAAACGCTCAGCCAACATCACCGTTTCGGCCAATGAACTTTCGGGAAAAACGAACGCAAATTCTTCACCGCCATAGCGGCAAATCAGGTCTGACTGACGCAGCGTATCCAGCATCAGCGCAGAAAAAGCGCGCAGCACGGCATCACCCGCGGCGTGACCATAAGTGTCGTTCAGTTGCTTGAAGGAGTCGAGATCAGCCATGCCCACAGTGATCGGTCGCTGATAACGCTGGGCACGCTGCAGTTCGGCATCTGCCGCCAGCATGAAATGGCGGTGGTTGGCTAGCCCGGTCAAACCATCCTTGTTAGCGAGTTTTTCCAGTGCCAGACGGGCCTCTTCGTTTTTCAGCAGGGAGGCATGCAGTTCACCGATAGCGTCTTCAACCGCCTGAATTTCGAGCGTGGCGGATGGTTTGAATTCAGGTGGCGGACGGTCGACGCCGAGATCCGACAAAGCCCGGTCGATACGCTGCAAAGGATGAATCAGGTGCGCCCGCAGCAGGATCAGAAAAACGACCAGAAACAGCCCCACCATCGCCAGCGCCGCCGCCAGCTTGAAGCGCGCCTGATGCATCGCGGCCGAAACATCGCCCAGATCGACGTAGGCCAGATTGGTCCCCTGAACCGACACGTCGTCAACGAGCAAACCAAGGCGTGCCGCCAAACGTTGCCATTCCTCATAATGTTTGGCCAAAGCGAGCGGGTCGCTGGCAGATTGGCGAACCACGTCCACCAGAAAACGTTCGACCTGACGGGCCAACTCGGCCGACTCCCGATGCTCCAGCAAGCTCGGGTGGCTCGAGACCAGCGTCACGACAAAAATCGCCTGCTTCCGGGCCTGTGGCGTGGTCGCGGCGAACAGGCGCTCGCCTTCCTGGCGAAGCTGTTCCAGATTGCGCGCCAGCCGTTGGTAACGAATGATTTCCGGCACCGTCTGCTCCTGCAAGCGGGTGGTGGCATTGATCACACGCTGCTGGTCAAGGACGACAAGCGCGACCGTGCCGCCGAAAGCCAGCACAAAAATAATCGCCAACAGCGCAAAGGCACGGCCGGCGCGAATCCCTTTCAAACCGGCAAACAGACGCATGCTCACTCCAGGCTAAAAGGGAAATAACGCCGCTCAATGCGGTGATAAGTGCCGTCGGCGCGCAGTGCGGCAATCGCTTTATTCACTGACGCCAGCAAGGCTGCGTCAGTTTTCGGCAAGGCAATATGCACGGTGCCACCCAGCCCGCGTCCGGCTTCAGGGGTGCCGAAAAACTCAAGCTGGCCAGCCGACTCCTGCGCCATCTGAGTGTAGGCACTCAGCATCGGGAGCAGGGCGAAATCGGCCTGGTTGGTGCGTAGCAGCGCAAACGCTTCAACATAGGTCGTGGCGCTGAGCAGCGTCAATGATCGGCGGCTGGACAAAGCGGCTTGCAGATAACGATTCTGCTGCGTCTCGAGCACCACCACGATGCGTGCATTGCGCAGGTTATCCAGTCCCACATCGGCACCATATTCGGCGGCAAAGCGCTGGGCGGTGGCCGGCAGGGCGACCAGGCGCGATGATGAACGCCAGATGGCATCACTAAATGCGACCTGCGCTTCACGTTCGGGCGTGCGCAGAAAATTGCCGAAACCAAGCTGGTATTTATCGGCCTCAATGCCGGGCAATATCTCGCCAAATTTCACGTTGACCGTGACACAGCGAGCATTAATGCGCCGACAAATAGCCTGTGCGAGATCTTCATTGAAGGCGGAAAGGCCACCACGCTGCGCCCCCACCGGCGAATCTCCCGTCTGATAATGCGCCCCGATGGCAACGCGTATTTCCCGCGCCTGCACGACGGCGGGAAAGCTCAGAAAAAAACATAAAAACAGGGGCAAAAAACGCATTCATTCACCTGAAACAGGAAAAAATCCCGACATTGATTCAATCATCGTACCGCCCCCACCGGCGCTGCCGCAAGGCGCCCACTGAGCGCTTGGCTCAAGGCTGAACGGGTGACCGAAAAGGCATGCCAAACTAATACATCGGGCCGGCGGAGCGCAGTATAACCAGCGCGATGGCAGCAACGATGATTAATCCTGAAAACCTCGGTCAGAACCCTCAACGCCTGTCTTCAACCGAAGTTTCCAGGTTGATCGCCGATTGCGACATCGAGTTCGACCAGCCGCCCCTGCAACGGAAAATAAATCGCCATCCGTAACCGCCGGGGATCGTCTTTGAACAACGCAGCGTAACGCTCAAGTTGAGGCCGAAAACTTTCGGCCCGCTGAGCCAGTGCACTATCTGGCACACGCACCGTTTTGTAATCGATGATC
Organism: Azonexus sp.; assembly: GCA_030697085.1. GTDB lineage: Bacteria > Pseudomonadota > Gammaproteobacteria > Burkholderiales > Rhodocyclaceae > Azonexus. The sequence continues at coordinate 3,307 of JAUYQT010000227.1, forward strand.
CAGCGGCAACCCTCGGCGACAAAAATACGGTCAATTACATGGTTGACCGCAGCATTTTCCGCGGCACTGCTCCAGGCTTGCTCGGCCCCCGCTTCGGGATGATCCGCCAGCAGCCAGCGACCGCTCGCCGATTCCAGCGTGGTGACAATGGCGGCCACCACCTCGGCCGCTGCCGCCTCAAGTTCCACTACGTCGACGCCCTGCCCGGCCAGCCAGCGCCGATAAGCGGGTAACAATCCCTGCACGCGAGCCGCTGGCCAGTGCACCAATCCTTGCCGGGCGATCAATTCGAGACAGCGATGCACAAGCGTGCCGATGGCCGCCTCGAGCCGACGGCTGCTTTCATCCGCCTCCGGCACTACGGCACTATCGGCGTTGTCAGCCAAACGGCGCGCTTCCAACGGATTTCTCAGCACTTCTGGCAAACCCACTTCCAGCAGCCGAACCAGCGGCGGGACAAAACTGGCCGGATCAATCAGACCGACCGGCCCGACCGGCGCCACGCCTTCCGCCAGCGCCGCCACAAACGCCGGCTGCGCCACGCCGGGCCAGAGCAAATTGAGCAAGGAGCCAGCAGCGGGCGCCCTCAGGCCATCCTCCTTGTTGTGATCGGCCACCGCCACGCCGAGCAAATGCAGGCGACGAATAGCGCGAGTGGCCGCAACGTAAAGCAGGCGTTCATCTTCGTGGGCGCTACGCTCGCCTTCCAGCTTTTTCAGATAATCGTAAGTGCTTGGCTGCTCACTATCGGCGCCGCGAGCCTTCATCGGCGCCACCAGCAGGTGTTCATGGCCATCGACACCGGCCACTTCATCCCAGAGCAACAGGCTGCTTTCATTGCCGCCGGTAATGCGGTGCAGGCCAGGCAGAATCACTGTCTCGAACTCCAGGCCTTTCGATTTGTGAATGGTCATTATCTGCACGCTGTCACCGGCCAGCGCATCGGGCGGGGCAAAGAGTTTGGCGGTTTGCATCGCCAGCGTTTCAGCATCGAGATGACGCGCCGCGACGAGTTTGTCGACCAGATGGAAAAAAGCGTCAACATCGGCCAGCGCTTCCGGCGCTTCAAGCGTACGCGGCCCGCCCAGCATGAGCCAGATACCTTCCAGCCAACGCCGCGGATGTTGCCGGCCGCGATGCGCAAAAGCCTGGCCGAGCACCGCGCGCACATGCGCCAAACGATGTTGGCCATCCGCAGAAAGCCGGGCGCAACGGCTTTCATCGTGCATCAATTGCCAGAGCGTGCGCTCCTTGTCATCCGCCGCCAGCGCATGCAAATCAGCCAGCAGCAAGCCGCACCACGGCGCCCGCAACAGCGCCAGCCAATGCACGCGGTCGGCGCGATGATGCAACGCGTGAAACAGCGTGAGCAAATCCTGCACATGCTGACGACCGTCCAGCCCTTCAATTTCGACCGCCTGAAAACGCAGGTCGGGCGCACTGCGGCGGATCTCGGCGACCAGCGCATCGAGATGGCTGCGCGCGCGAACGAGAATGGCGATGCGTTCATCGGGATAATCGCGGCGCGCCTGCAGAATCAAGTCGAGAACACAGCGCGCCTCATCCTCGGCGCCCGATTCTTCTTCCCGCTCAATCAAGGGATGCACGCTAACGCCGCTATCAACCCGCTCCGAGCGCGTCGCCGCCGATTCGGCGTAGCAGACGGCACCCATTTCCGGTACATCGAGCGGCGGGAAAATGCTCGGAAAGGCACCATTGACCCAATCGACAATACCGGGAAAAGAGCGGTTATTGCGAAACAGGCGCAAATGTTCGAGGCGAATATCGCCAATTCCACGCTCGCGAACCCGCAGGAAAAGACCCACATCGGCCTTGCGAAAACGGTAAATCGACTGCATCGGATCACCGACGACAAACAGCGTCCGGCCATCGTCCGGCAACCAGCCGCGCGTCAGCTTTTCAATCAACGCCACCTGCGTCGGGCTAGTGTCCTGAAACTCATCAACCAGCAAATGCCGAATGCGGTAATCAAGCGCCTGCGCCAGATCGGTCGGCGCCTCATCGTCACCCAGCGCCAGACCGGCGCGGGCAGCGATTTCAATAAAATCAACCTCGCCGGCTTCCTGAAAAGCCAACCACAACTGCCCGGCGGCCAGACGCAGCAGGCGGGAAAAACACTCCACAGTCGCCCATTCCGCCTCACTCAATTCCGGGTAAGGCAAACCCCTCATCTGGCCCAAAACACTTTCAATATCCGGCACACCGGCGAGATCGGCGAGCAGCGCGCTCATCGCCTCCTTTTGTGCTTTCACGGCTTTATCGGCCGGAAAGCCGATATTCTTGTTCAAAGCCTTGCGCAGCGTGCCACCGCCCGTCAGCAACAAATGCGCCAACGCCTGCCAGCGCGGCAAATCGTCAATCGCTGCGGTCAACGGTGAAAACCAGTCCAAAAGCGCTTCCAGCACATCCGGCACATTGGCCGCCGCAAAACGCGCCAGCGGCATCAACAAGGACTGCCAGCGCGCATCGAGCAATACTGATATTTTCGCCAGATCGCGCTCGATCAAAGTGGCAAAACCGGCTTCAACCTCAGCCCGCATCGCACCACTTTCAATCCGCGTTGCGTGCTGCAACCACTGGTCGCGACGGCCAAGCATACTGATTAACAGACGTTCCAGGCGGCCCGCGTTGTTATCCATAAAAGCTAGCGCAGCAGCCACCACCTCGGCGTCCGTATCGCCACTTTCAAGCATTTCCAGCGTCCGCCGAGCCGCCGTGGCGTAATGCGCCGCCACATCCTCACTGACGCCGGGCTGGGCGCCGAAGCGACTGAGATACGGCATTTGCCGGGCCAGACTGGCGCACAAGGCATCCAGCGTCGTAATCCGCAACCGGCCAGGATGGCCGAGCAAACCCCAAGCCCGTGCACGGTCGTGGGCCAGTACGTTTTGGGCCAGCGTAAAAGTCAGGCGTTTGTGCGGTAAATCCGGCAACTCACCAGCCGCCGCGCGCTCCAGGCTACCAAGAATACGGTCGCGCATCTCCGTCGCCGCCTTGTTGGTAAAAGTCAGCGCCAACACTTCCTCAGGATTTTCCACCACCGCCAGCAGGCGCAAATAACGCTGCGTCAACAACTCCGTCTTACCCGCCCCGGCCGGCGCTTCGACAATAAATGACGCGACATCAAGCGCACGCTGCCGCGCAATCTCGTCCTCTTGCAGGCGATCAACTGGCGCAGTCATGCTGGCCCCGCTGTACAGCGTTGATTCGGAATGCACTTAGCGTGGGTCAAAAGAACCAACAGCAAGGCGAGAACAAGGCGTTCGAGAGAAGATTTCATGTCGGCCGATTTTATCGGCAAGCGAGAAAAAATCATCAATTTTCCCCACTCGGCAAAACCCCTGCCGGACTTAAAAGGCGGAAAATGCAAAATATCGTTTCAAACGACGTTTCAGTTGAAGTACTTGGCCGCTTGGTGCATCACGCGAACAACCCAAACCTTTGTAGCAGTTACCTTTTAAACCAAAGTATAAGGAAAGCGGCGCATCACATATTCGTGTGTACCAGCTCGAACTCCTTCTCTGTAAGCGAAAGGATTAGCAGCAACAATTTCTGCAGCAAAGATAATGGCGACATAGGCTGCTTCTGCAACATACGGTGAAGCATTCTTCGCATAGAAAGCCACAATATCCTCAATTTCAATCCGAGACCGAGCGGACCACTCAAGCGGCTTTCTGGCCATATTGCTCGTGTAATTTTTTCAAAACGGATTGCATTTCAGCTTTTACTTGTTCGTGTGGAATCACCCGCCCCGCCTCAATATCCTCAAGACCTTTGTCTATCTCGGCGAGATACCAAGCGTCGTAGGCTGCCCTCTTTTCAGCTTTTGTCGTTGGCTTGTCCATATCGATTCCTTTCAACATACTGTTATTAGTAGCACCGGCACAGAAAAATCAAATTGCAAAATATCGGTTCAAACGACATTTCAGTTGAAGTAGCGCATTGCTTGATGCAGGACACGGAGGATTTCAACGATGCTCCCTTTGACGCGATAAACAAGAATGTAGGGAAACCGGCGCATTACATGTTCTCGTGTTTCAGCTTTGTGGCCGACACGATAGGCCAGAGAATCTATTTTGAGTTTCTTTGCTGCAGCAAGAATAGACTTGTCTGCCTCAAGCGCAACCAACAGTGACGCCTCTTCTTTGTAGAAGACACCAATCTTCTCTCGATCGACGATGGACCGCTTGGACCATTTAAGCCGCTTTTCTGGATTCTGTTGCGAGATTGGCAAAGAATTCCTCCATATGGGCCTCAGCTTCTTCTTCAGTCAAGACAGCCCCCGCTTCAATGTCGGCCAAACCCTTATCGACTTCGGCAATAAACCAGGCGTTGTACGCTTCCTGTTTTTCCTGCTGGGTCATCGTCTTGTCCATATCACATCCTTTCAACGGTTGGTTTTATTGTAGCACCGCCACATTTTGTCGTTCAAAACGCCACTTCCCCTTGAGCCATTATTTGCGGCGATGGAGCGCTATGTGATTACTGACTTGGATTTGTCGCAACACTGCAGGGCTTACAAGACGGAAATTGCAAAATATCGGTTCAAACGACGTTTCAGTTGAAGTAACGCATAGCTTGATGCAGCACCCGAAGAACAACAACTTTGTCTGCTTTAACCCGATAAACGATGATGTAGGGGAAGCGTCGCATCACATACTCGTGTGTGCCTTGCTTGTGCCCATCCCGATAATGCAGCGGATTTTTCGCTGCCCGTTCGCCAGCTGATTGAATGGGTCCAATCGCCTCATCAGCGATGAAGATGGATGCTTCGGTGGCGTAGAATTCTGCGATTTTCTGGCGGTCAGTTTGAGAGCGACGAAACCACTCAAGCTGCTTTTTGGCCATATTTCTGATGCAGCTTGGCCATAAAATCGTCCATTTCCTGACGGGCTTCGGCGTCAGTCAGTACGTTGCCCGCCTCTACATCGGCCAAACCCTTATCGACTTCGGCAATAAACCAGGCGTTGTACGCTTCCTGTTTTTCCTGCTGGGTCATCGTCTTGTCCATATCACATCCTTTCAACGGTTGGTTTTATTGTAGCACCGCTACATTTTGTCGCTCAAAACGACATTTCAAAACCAGCCATAGAAAAAGGCCACCCGAAGGTGGCCTTTTTCAGTTCTAAAACTAGCTAGGCTAGATTAGAAGGAGTGACGAACGCCAACACCGTAGGTGTTAACATTGTTGTCTGAACCTTCTGGGTTCAAATGAACGAAAGCTGCGTAACCAGTGGTACGCTTGGACAGCGCATAGGTAGAAGCCAAGGTGAAGGCCTTGCTATCATCAGCAATAGATGTGGAGTCCTTAGCCAGCTTGGCGTATTCACCAATAACGGCGACTTTGGCACCAATCGGAGCAGACAGGGAGACTACGTACTTCTTGTCCTTGCCAACAGCCGACGTTGCATCATTCTTTTGCTGCTGATAGGTAGCTTGCAACTTGGCAACACCGAAGTCGTAACCACCGCGGATACCCCATTCCTTGTGGTCATCGCTAAGAGGAGTGTTTGCGGCGCTCAGTTTGCCATAAGCCAGGCCAGCGGTGATCGGGCCGGCAGCGTAAGAAGCGGACAGCAGATTTGCGTAGCCATCAGCAGTGTTGGTGTTAAGAGCAGCTTCAGTCATACGAGCGTGGTTATAAGCAAAGGTCACGCCACCAAAAGACGGCGAAACGTAAGCAACGGCATTGTTTGCACGAGAAAAAGCGGACAGCAGCGTGGTACCACCGTTAGCACCGGGACCACCGACGACGCTTGTTGCGCCAATTCCAGTGGAACCACCAAGAGCAGAACCAGCAACAGTGAAATCATAGCCGGTAGTTTGCAGACGGCCAGCAATAACGGTACCGAAACCACCGGTCAGGCCAACGAATTGCTGACGGGCATTGGTGCTAGTAGAAGTAACGGTGCCACCAATACCAGCGTTTGCATCTACGTTCAGACCGTATTCCAGGGTGAAAACAGCCTTCAGGCCATTGCCCAGATCTTCAACGCCCTTGAAACCCAGGCGGGAGGTAGAGAGAACACCGGAGTTGACGCTGAACTGGTTCTTGCCAACTTGACCGTCTTGATACAGACCACCGACATCAACGATGCCGTAAACAGTAACGTTAGATTGTGCGAAAGCAGCTGAAGAAGCCAGAGCGGCAACAGCCAGAGCGATAATTTTCTTTTGCATCTTGAAAATCTCCTTAGTGGTTAGTTTTTAATCCGACCTTGCGATCTGATTAAGCTTTACCTCTCGGGTCGAGAAGTTGGAGCGGATTGTCGCAAACTGCCCGACGCCCTAGCAACCGATGTTTGCAGCCCAAAGTTATTTCCGCAACACAATGTTGTTTTAATGCAACACGGCGCCCTGATGATCAAAAATGAAACAAATTCCAAGTCACCGTATCTGGCATTGACTTCAAAAAGTGGGCGATTAGACTGCCCAAATCCTGTCTACAAACGGAACGATCATGCAATCAGTACCACTTGCCAGCATTTCCGAAACTGACTATCTGGCCGGCGAAGAGTTACCGGGGCCGCGCCATGAGTTTATTGATGGTCAGATTTTCGCCATGGCCGGTGCAACAAAGGCACACGGCACGATTGCGCTGAATATTGGCACCGCCCTTCGTGCCCATTTACGTGGCAGCCCCTGCCGCGCCTGGGTGGCGGACATGAAGGTGAGCGTGGCGAGCGCCCGCTCCTATTATTACCCGGACGTGGTGGCGACCTGTGCCGATGCAGACTTGCGCTCCGATTCGCCACAGAATTTTGTCACGGCGCCGAAAGTGATTGTTGAAGTGCTTTCACCCAGCACGGCAAAAATTGACCGGCGGGAAAAATGGCTGGCTTACCGCCAGTTGACCAGCCTGCAGGAATACGTTCTGGTTGACCAGGAGCGCCAGTGCGTTGAAGTTTTTCACCGCGAGGCGTCGGGCTGGGTGCAGGATATTGCGACGGCGGGTGAAACAATTACGTTGAGCAGCCTGGGGATTTCACTGGCACTGGCGGATATTTATGAGGATGCGGATGTGCCGGCATTTTGTGAGCCCGAAGAAGAGGTTAGGTAAGCGCATTGGGCAAGCCACCGCTTCATTGAGCGCCATGGCAACACTGACGTTGAATGCTTTGGCGAGCTAACGATCAACGGGCATCGTCGCCTGCACTGCAAAAACTACGCCGACCCGACGAATATGTTCAAGTAGCGCCGGATTATCGATCTCATGTTTCGGTAGCAGATCGATGCTCTAAGGCAACAATAGGTCGTCCAGACGATTTTCTATCTCCAGCCGTTTACACAGCGTGAGCTTTGGCGCTTCAAGGCATAAGTCGATATCCGATCCAGTACGGAAGTTTCCTTTGGCGCATGAGCCGAATAGCCAGACATGCTCAATTTCAGGGTATTGACTCAGAATGCCGAGAATTTTTTTATGGCAGATTCCGGTAGACCGTAGCGCAATTGGGTTGCCGCCAAACTCATGCGCTCGCCGCAAGCTGCTGCATTTTTCGCTGAAAGGCGGTAAAGAGCGGATAGTAGATTTCGAGAATTAAAGTGGCAATCGCCTCTGCAATCGCCTGATTGTAGGTACGCGAGGTTTGGTTTCGACTTTTAAGCATTGCCATCCAGCCTTCGCCGTCTTCAAGCAAGCCTTTTGCAAAAGCTTCCCGACTGGCATCACGAGAACCCGTTATGGCTGAATTACCTTGCCAGAAAAAATAGTCTTTCATGAGATTCCAAGCCAACTCGTGGGTGAACTTAAAGGCCTGGATCAGACCTTGCTGCTCGAGCGGGGTCAAACTGCGCTGGCTCGCCAACTCAACAGCATCGCTCAAGCGGGCCAGTCCCTGCGTGTAGTTGGCTAGTCGTTGATGCCAGCGTATATCTTGATCGGGTGAGTGCATGGCGTTATCGCAGTGGAAAATCAGCGTTCCATTCTAGCTCAGGCAAACAACCGGGCCAGTTCTTCGCCCGGTTCCGGGGCGCGCATGAAGGCTTCGCCAACGAGGAAGGCATTGACCTGGTGGCGGCGCATCAGGGCGACGTCAGCCGCGGTGACGATGCCGCTTTCGGTGACGATGATGCGGCCGGCGGGAATCCTGTCAAGCAGACCGAGCGTGTTATCAAGGCTGACTTCGAAGCTGCGCAGGTTACGGTTATTGATGCCGAGTAGCGGGGTTTTGAGTTGCAGCGCGGCGTCAAGCTCTTCGCCGTTATGGACTTCGACGAGTACGGCCATGCCATAACTGTGAGCCTGGGCTTCGAGAGCTTGCATTTGGGGCAGGCTGAGTGCAGCGGCGATGAGCAGAATACAGTCGGCCCCCATGGCGCGGGCTTCGGCAACCTGATAGCCGTCAACCATGAAGTCTTTACGCAAAACGGGCAGCGCACAGGCGGCGCGGGCGGCTTGCAAATATTCCGGCGCGCCCTGGAAATATTCGCGGTCCGTCAGCACGGAGAGGCAGGCGGCGCCGTGTTTTTCGTAACTTTGGGCGATTTGGGCGGGGTGAAAATCGGGACGGATGACGCCTTTTG
>JAUYQT010000288.1 GCA_030697085.1 Azonexus sp.
AAATGCTACATATTGCTTACTACGAGGCCAACATCCAACTATTTTGCAAAACAAACGCGCAAGAAATTATGGGCGTGTTGGCTGAGCATCACGGGTTCGCACTTGAAATTCAACAGAGGTTGGCTTGGCAAGAACAGATTCGTCTATTACAAATATCCCTGATGGGTATTGATGACGGGTTGATAGCAATTTGCCCTTAACCGCCTCAGGCCTTTGCGCCGAGTTAACCTAAATCCGGCAGTTACCCTGTCATCGCAAGCCGTTCAGGAGGGTGCCATGGCGGCAATGGACAGGTAATTTTCGCCACCACGTAGGCCAGGAAGGTCTGCCAGCGGTCTGCCTGAGGCAACTGCTCCGCAACAGCCCTGACATGACTCAAAGCCCCACGGATATTGACGATGAGCGCGAACAGCTTATCCACGGCCGCATGCATTGGCGTGAGGTACAGCGTTGTCTGTCCGGCATGTTTGACCGCTCGCCCCACACCGGCGAGCAAGAGTGCGCGACTGGTGATGGCTTCCATCCGCGCCCCTGGCTTGGCCGCACGGCAGTACCATGACCACCAGTTGTACACAAGTGCGACGGCGCGTGCGCTGGTCTGGCAGCGCTCAATGTCCTGCGTCGTGAAGCCACCCCATCCCCACTGATTTTTCAGCTCGTCAAAGCCGTTCTCGCAATCGGCTCGGTCCCGGTAGAGCTGACCAAAGGCAGCCAATGCGTAGGCACTGTTGGTCACCAGCACCGCGTACTCCCACGCCTGAAGATCCTTGTCCGGCATCAGCAACTCAAGTTGCTCACCCGCTTCGTTCCTGGTTTTGCGACTCAGCGCCAAATCGGTTTTGACGGCGCGACGCAAGATAACCACCCGGCGCGATTTGTCCCAGCCCGACAGCTTGAGTGTGTCTTCAACAGCGCTCCAGCCTTGGTCGCTGGGCCCAGGTGCGCGCCAGTCATCACGTGCGAATTGGCGGGTCAGCAATTTCTTGACCCCGGCTGTCTGGCGCAGTTTGAACAGGTAGGGCTGGCCACGCTCTTCCAACTCGGCAATGAAGGGCTCATTGCCAAAGCCGCAGTCTCCCCGGACCAAAGCGGGGCGTTGTTGAACGTCGAGTTTGTCCAGCACCCCCATCAAACCCGGGCGCGCTTTGGCCGCGCTGTGATCTTTGCCGGGGGAAACGACGACGTCCAGTACCAGGCGCAGGTTACCCACCCAGTAGGTGTGCAAGGCGTGGCTGGGTCGTCCGGGTTTGTGCGGGTTGTAGCTCACCTCAGCGCCGCTTTGTTTGCCATACAGCGGCTTTATGGTGGTATCGATGTCCAGAATCCACGAGGTGCTTAATGCCGCATGCACGCTGTTCAGGAGTTGGGGCACAAGCCACGCGTGGCTTTGTTCGGCGCTCATGCGCGACAGCGAGCGACGTAGTGCGTCTTCGCTGATGATTTTGTTCATCCCCAGAATCTGCGGACTCACCGCGTCTCCCCGCAGTCCGGTGATGTGAGCGTAGCGATTGTGTCCGGCCAGTATCGCCAGCAGCCACGTCCCTAGCACATCGCGCTTGCTGGGCGCGTTGGGACTCGTGTAGCTCAAGGGGCAGTTGTTGACCCATGATTCGTAGATGCCCGTAGTCGCCAGGAACTCGGCGAAGAATGTGAGCTGTGCATTGGGGGTGGCGCTGGCACCATGGTCCCACTGCACATGAATTCGACCGCCTGGGGTGTCCACCACCATGGCCTCCAGCACCCGCGGTTGGACAGCGACTTGACGCCTTTTTGCTTCACCCATCTGGTGACCTCGATATATCCGTTGAAACTATCTCCCAGTCTAGCTCAAGGCTAATCTGTCCCTTCTCAACTGCCGGAAATAGG
>JAUYQT010000307.1 GCA_030697085.1 Azonexus sp.
CAACGCGCCATCGCCGCCGGCGTACCGGCGCCGGACACCCGCCAGCGCTACGGTCATCTCGAAGAAAGCCTGGCCGAGCAGGAAGAGGGCGTTCGCCTGTTCGTCCTTGGCCGGCGCGGCGAGTCGGCCGAAACGACGCAACGCGACCTTGGCCGTAATGTGGAGAACGTCGTCCGGGCGCTGCACAAACCCATCCTCACCGTGACCGAAAATTTCCAGCCACCCAAGCGCTTCATGATCGCTTTCGATGGTGGTGAAGTGACCAAACGCGGTGTCGAGATGGTCGCCAACAGCCCGCTGTTCAAAAATATTCCCTGTTATTTGCTGATGTCCGGCAAGCCGAATCAGGACAATCCGAAAAAGATGGAATGGGCGCGGTCAACGCTGGAAAAGGCCGGTTTTTCAGTCGAAACGAAAATCCAGCTGGGCGATGCTGAAACGGTGATTGCCAGCACAATTCGCGAACAGGCGATTGATTTGCTGATCATGGGCGCCTTCAATCATTCGCCCTTGCGCAGCCTGATTTTCGGTAGCCGCACGACTGATCTGCTCCGTTCAGCGACCGTCCCGACGCTGCTGCTGCGCTGAGTTTTAATTGGCTGGTGCTTCCTGTTTTTTGCCGTCTGCCTCGCGTGCTGGTCAGGTGCCGCTGCCGGGGTTACGGCGCCGGCACCTCAATAAAATGAGCGCGTAGCCAATCCCGATCCAGTTCCCAGCGCACTTCCTTGATGCCGGGTTGGGCCATGACGATGGCGCTGGTTTCCGACTGAACTTCACCGAGCAATTTTTCAGTGGCAATGAAGGCGGGGTCGTTAGGGTTTTTGGTATTCACGTCGGGATAAAGCACGGCCAGCGCCTTGAAGGCGGGGACATCAAAACTGCGCGGCGTACTGACGTAGGCGGTGCCATCCTTCACTTTGATCACCCAGAACTTGTACGGATAAGCCTTCAATTTCGCGCTGCCCTGAGCTTCGATGGCGCTGCTCAGCTTGCGCGCTGCCGAATCCGGGGCGCGGATGTACCAGTCGAGGCCGACGAGAAATGCCAGCAGGGGGATGATCCAGTATCGTTTTTTCATGGCTCGCTTTTTGTTTCAAGGTTTGATGGTGGATGCTGGCAATCTGCCACTGGGCAGGTTCAAAGCGCTCTCCCTTCACCGGCTTCCTCATAAGTCCGCCCATCCCGGATGTGATAAATCCGCTTGAAGGTCGGGATGATTTTTTCATCATGGGTGACGACAATAATCGCTGTCTGATATTGCTGCGCCATCTCGTTGAGGATGCGGATGACGCTCAAGGCGCGTTCGCTGTCGAGCGGCGCGGTCGGTTCGTCGGCGAGGATTACCGGCGGCTGGTTGGCCAGGGCGCGGGCGATGGCAACGCGCTGCTGTTCGCCGCCCGACAATTCCGACGGTTGGGCCTTGGCCCGGTGCGCCACATCGAGCGCTGTCAGGAGTTCAAGCGCCCGCTTGCGGGAGGCGGCGTTGGGCTGGCCGGCCAGCATCGGGAGCAGGGCGACATTGTCGGTGACGTCGAGAAAAGGAATCAGGTAGGGCGCCTGGAAGACAAAGCCGATCTTGTCGCGGCGCAGCGCCTTGAGGTCGGAAATTTTCCAGCCAGCGTCGAAGATCACCTCGTCGCCCAGCGTCATCCGTCCTGCGGTCGGCTCGATGATGGCGCCCAGACATTTGAGCAGGGTGCTTTTCCCCGAGCCGGAAGGGCCGATCAGGCCGACCACTTCACCCGGCGCAACGGTCATATTTACGTCTTTTAAGGCGTCGACCGCAGCATTGCCGCTGCCGTAGCGTTTGCTCAGACCTTCGATCGTGATGCCGAATGTTTGCTGCATTTTTTGTTGCATCTCAGCCCCCGATGGCGGTTGCAGGATCAACCCGCAGCGCGGCGCGAATGGCGAGGGTGCTGGCCAGCGCGCAGATGATCATGACGACAACGAAACCGCGTATGGCATCGCCGGATTCGAGCAGCACGTATTTCGGGAAGGCCGGGGCCCAGAAAGTGGCGGCGACTTTGCCGATGATGAAGCCGATCAGTCCGAGCCCCAGCGCCTGCTGCAGGATCATCCCGGCGATGGTGG
>JAUYQT010000765.1 GCA_030697085.1 Azonexus sp.
GGCGTGGTCGGCGGTGTGTTGCGCGATGTGCTGTGCAACGATGTACCACTCGTTTTCGTACGCGGCGAACTTTATGCCTCAGCCGCCTGGGCGGGTGCGCTGACACTGATTGCACTACAAAACCTGGGCTTCTCAGCGGTGCTGGCGGCCTGCTGCGGCATGGCAGTAACACTGATCGCCCGTCTGCTGGCCATGACCTTCCGCATCACCCTGCCGATGTACACCGAACGAAAATAGTGCCACGCGAGCAAAGCCTAAATTCCTTAGAATACGCAGCCATGAAAGCACCGAAGTCACTATCCATCCCCTGCCGCGCGATGGCGCTTGCCATCTCGGCCGGTCTGCTGCTGGGCGCCTGCTCCGCCACAAAAACCCCACGCTCCTACCAATCTGAAGCCTTCCCCAGCGAAACGCCGTTCCAGTACTACAGCAACCGTGAACCAGAGAGTGCCTGCGAAATCGGCAAGCGCGCGCTGCTCAGCCAGGGTTATCAGATCGACGACGCCAAACCGCTGAACATTCGCGGCGAGAAATATTTCAGGCCAAAGCAGGACGAAGCCCGCCGGCTGACAATTACGCTGGTCTGCCTGCCCAGTTCGCTGGGTGCGGTCATTTACGCCAACGCGCTGGAAACCCAGTTTGAAATGAAATCCAAAGGTACCAGCGCCGGGGTCAGCGTCTCGGCGCTCGGCTCGGTTTCACTGCCGTGGTCGATCGACAAGGACACGCTGGTCAAGGTCGGCGAAGAGACGGTCACGGCGCCGGAGTTCTATCAACGGCTATTCGAGCTGGTCAAATCGCTGGACTTTTGAGCACGTTTTTACCGGCACGGATTGGCCGGCATTGCCCAAAGCTTAAGCTACAATCTTTCGCGCCGCAACAATGATGAACCCACATCGATCATGCACCCTCGCCTGACCCTTTCCGAACTCCAGGAGCACCCGCTCCGCCAGCGCCTGAACAACGAATTCCACGCCCGGCCGCCCGTGCCGCTGGAAGGTGCGATGCTCATCTCGCACCTGGTGTTCAAACACGCCGCAACGAAGGCCAAAGAGGCGCGCGACAACTTGGCCAAGCTCTGCCAGGGCCATGTCTGCAATTCGATCGAAAGCTCCGATTCGCACCTGATGCTGGAAACCGGGGCCTTCCGCATGCGCTGGGAACTGCACACCGAGTTTTCCAGCTACACCTTCTTCCGCCCGCTGAGCAGCGGCGAAGTCTTGCCCGCCGATATCACCGCCTTCGATGCTGTCCACCCCGAGTGGTTCACAGGCATTCCGGGCAAACTGATGGTGGCGACCCACGTCGAGCTGCGGTCGACCGACGAGATCAGTCCGGACTCGGTACTCGCCAGCCTGACACCCAATGGCCGAACGATGGTTGCTGCCAAAGTGGCGGACAACGCTGCATGGATATTCACCGATTTCAAGATCGACAACGGCTTCTCACGCTTTCTCGTCCTCAACGCCAGCATGACGCAGCGCCAGACCGGGCGCACCGTACAGCGCCTGGTC
>JAUYQT010000518.1 GCA_030697085.1 Azonexus sp.
GGATGACACGCTGCGCCAGCACAGCAGCGAAATGGGCTGGATAATCATTAGTTTGCGGTAAAATCGTCGCTTTCCCCCGCAGCGCTTTTGCGCTCATTGAACGGTAATTCGTGATCCGAAAATTCATTTCCCGCGTTTTCAGCGGCAAAAAAGCCCAGGCCGGCAAGCATGAGCCCGCCATCATTCCCGTCTCCACCCACGGCATTACCCGCGACCGCATCAGTTCGGGCAGCCGGCGCGTCTGCGAAACCCTGCAGAGCCACGGCCACAAGGCCTACGTCGTCGGCGGCGCGGTGCGTGACCTGCTGATCGGCGCCGAGCCGAAGGATTTCGACATCGCCACCGACGCCACGCCGGAAGAAGTGCGCCGCCACTTCCGCCGCGCCCGCATCATCGGCCGCCGCTTCCAGATCGTGCATGTGATGATGGGCCAGGAAACGCTGGAGGTGACCACCTTCCGCGGCACGCTGGACGAAAAGACGAAGACTGACGAACACGGCCGCGTGCTGCACGACAACGTGTTCGGCAGCCACGCCGAAGATGCCGCCCGCCGCGATTTCACGGCCAACGCGCTGTATTACGACCCGACGACCGAAGCGGTTATCGACTACCACCACGGCGTTGCCGACCTCAAGCAAAAAACCTTGCGCATGATCGGCGAACCGCGCGCCCGCTACCGCGAAGATCCGGTTCGCATGTTGCGCGCCGCCCGCCTCGCCGCCAAGCTCGGGCTAATAATCGATCCGGAGGCGAAAAAGCCGATCCGCGAAATGGCAGTTCTGCTGGAAAACGTCCCGGCCGCGCGCCTTTTTGACGAAATGCTTAAGCTGCTGACCTGTGGCCATTCGGTCAAATGCATCACCCAGTTGCGTGACGAAGGTCTGCACCACGGCCTGTTGCCGTTGCTCGATGTCATTCTCGAACAGCCGATGGGCGAAAAATTCGTCATGCTGGCGCTGGCCAACACCGACGAGCGGGTGCGCCAGGGCAAAGGCATTTCGCCCGGCTTTCTGTTCGCTACCCTGCTCTGGCACGAAGTGCTGGCGCATTGGGAAAAGCTCAAGGCCAAGGGCGAATCGAAAATTCCGGCGCTCTATCAGGCGATGGATACCGTGCTTGATGTGCAGGCCGAAAAGCTCGCCATTACGCGCCGCATTATTGGCGACATCAAGGATATCTGGTCGCTGCAGCCACGCTTCGAAGCCCGCGCTGGCAAACGTCCGTATGCGCTGCTTGAACAGCCGCGCTTCCGTGCCGGCTATGACTTCCTGCTACTACGCGCCGAATCCGGCGAGGTAGATTCCGAACTGGCCGAATGGTGGACGGACTTCCAGAATGCCGACGGTGGACAGCGTGGCGAAATGTTGATGCCGGAACAAGCAGGCGACAAAAAACGCCGCCGGCGCCGCAAAAAACCGGCTGATTCCGGCGTCGACCGCAGCCCGAAGGAAACCCCCGCACGGGGCGGCAGCGCCGAATGAACTTCGCCTACGTTGCACTCGGCGCCAATCTTGGCGACCCGATCGCGACGATTCGCGCCGCCTTCGGTGCCCTCGCCAATCTGCCGGAAAGCCGCATCCTTCGCTGCTCCTCGCTTTATCGCACGGCGCCAATCGGCAATACCGAGCAAGCTGAATTCATCAACGCCGTCGCCACGCTGGAAACAATGCTGGCGCCCGAATCGCTACTCGATGCGCTGCTCGATATCGAAACCCGCTTCGGTCGCACCCGCGCCGAAAAAGACGGCCCGCGCACGCTCGACCTTGATTTATTGCTCTACAACAGCCTGGAGATCAACCTGCCCCGCCTGGTTCTTCCCCACCCGCGCCTGCACCTTCGCGCCTTTGTGCTCCACCCGCTGGCTGAGTTGTCGCCCAATATGCCGCTCCCCGGTCGCGGCCACATTACCGCCTGGCTACCTGCCGTTGCCAATCAAGGCATTACCCGACTGTGAATCTGTTTGGTGTGCACATCCCCGTGCTCTGGCAGACGGTGGTTTTATTGGCGCTATCGAACGTCTTCATGACCTTCGCCTGGTACTCGCACCTCAAGCATCTCAATGAAAAGCCATGGTGGATAGCAGCGCTGATTTCCTGGGGCATCGCACTCTTTGAATACCTGATCCAGGTCCCGGCCAATCGCATTGGCTACACCGAAATGAGCCTGGGCCAGTTAAAGATTCTGCAGGAAGTCATCACCCTCGCCGTCTTCGTCCCCTTTGTCATTTTTTATATGGACCAGCCCCTCAAGCTTGACTATTTATGGGCCGCCCTGTGTATCCTTGGCGCCGTCTATTTCGTCTTCAGGACTTGAAAAAATCCAACCATGTCTGCCCAAATCATTACGCGCCGCCTGACCCAGGCTGACCTCGCCAAGCTGTATCAGGCAGGGGAAAAAGTGGTCATGTTTACCTGTTACGACGCCAGTTTTGCCCGTTTGCTCGATGGCGCTGGCGTTGAGACGCTATTGATCGGCGATTCGCTGGGTAATGTCATTCAGGGTCACGACACTACTTTACCGGTCACCATTGCTGACATCGCCTACCACACCGCCGCCGTCAAGCGCGGTTGCGACCGCCCGTTCATCATTGCCGATATGCCTTTCGGCAGCTATCAGGAATCGCCGGAACAAGCATTCCGCAATGCCGTCACGTTGATGGCGGCCGGCGCCCAGATGGTCAAGCTCGAAGGCGGTCAGGAAATGGCAGCGACCGTTGCCTTCCTCGTGCAGCGCGGCATTCCGGTCTGCGGCCATATCGGCCTGACGCCACAATCGGTGCACGCGATGGGTGGTTACAAAGTCCAGGGCAAAGGCGAAGCAGCGGCCCAACGTTTGAAGTCGGATGCGCTTGCACTGCAAAATGCCGGTGCCACAATGATTGTTCTTGAAGCCATTCCCGCCGTGCTCGCCACTGAAGTCACCGCCAGCCTGCAGATCATCACCATCGGTATCGGCGCCGGCAAGGAAACCTCCGGCCAAGTCACCGTGTTACACGATGCTTTTGATATCCCTCCGGGCAAAAAAGCCAAGTTTGTCCGTAATTTCATGGCTGGCGCCAGCAGTATCCATGACGCCGCCTGCCGCGCCGTCGCCGCCATCAAGGATGGCAGCTACCCCGGTCCGGAACACACTTACGCCGCCTGAAAAACCTCACCGCGCAGAGAAAACCTTCTCTGCATTTCTCCGCGCCTCTGTGTCTCAGCAGTTCAATCAGTTTTCTCTCTTCATTTCATGCAAATCCTTTCCTCTATCCCCGACCTGCGCGCCGCACTGAAAACTCGCAGTCGCATCGTTTTCGTCCCGACCATGGGCAACCTGCACGCCGGCCACATCAGCCTGATGCAACAGGCCCGCGACCATGGCGACACGGTGGTTGCCAGCATCTTCGTGAACCGCCTGCAATTCGGCCCGAATGATGACTTCGACAAATACCCACGCACCTTCGAGGGTGACTGTGAGAAGTTGAGCGCCGCCGGTGTCGATCTTTTATTTGCTCCGACCGAAACCGATCTTTACCCGGAACCACAGGAATATGTCGTTGAACCACCGGCCATCCAGAATATTCTTGATGGCGAATTTCGTCCCGGCCACTTTCGCGGCGTAGCGACGGTTGTTCTGAAACTATTCAATATCGTCCAGCCGCACGCTGCTGTATTCGGCAAAAAGGATTACCAGCAGTTAATGGTTATCCGCAACATGACCCGGCAACTGGCCTTACCGATCGAAATCATTGGTGGCGAAACCGTGCGCGCTGAGGATGGTCTGGCCCTTTCGTCGCGTAATGGCTACCTCAGCGAAGGCGAACGCGCCGAGGCACCACGCCTCTATCGCCAGCTCAACGCAATCCGCAGCGCCATCAAGAATGGCGAAACCGATACCGCCAAACTGGAAAAAGCCGCCATTTCGGCGTTGACCGCAGCGGGCTGGAAAACTGACTATGTTGCAGTGCGACAACAGTCCGATCTAGCCGTGCCAAAAAACGTCGATGCCCCACTGGTAGTGCTTGCCGCATCCCGCCTGGGAAGCACGCGGCTCATTGATAATATTGAGATTTAGCGTCGCTGCTTTATCCATAATTACGCGCGTTGACAGCAAAGTATTAGTCGCTACAATGCGCTTCCCCTAACTGTCTGGATGAGTGAAACCATGCAGAGAACAATGCTGAAATCCAAGTTGCATCGCGTGACCGCAACCCACGCCGACCTGCACTACGAGGGTTCCTGCGCCATTGATGAAGACCTGCTCGAGGCGGCCAACATCAAGGAATACGAACAGATCGACATCTGGAACGTAAACAATGGCGAGCGTTTCACCACCTATGCCATTCGTGCCGAGCGTGGTTCCGGTGTTATTTCAGTGAATGGCTCAGCCGCGCGTCGCGCCGCACCGGGCGATATCCTGATCATCGCCACCTTTGCCGTCTATAACGAGATCGAACTGGCCCGCTATGAGCCCGACCTGATCTACGTCGATTCGCAAAACCGCATTACACGCCGCGGCCACAAAATTCCGACCCAAGCCGCCGCCTGAACTTTCCGCGCTCAGCATCCCCGAAACCCCGCCACCTGGCGGGTTTTCTTTTTCCACGGTTAGAATGTCCGACAAAACAAATAATCAATGGAGACAAACCATGGGTGCAATATTCGCCAAAACCCCCAAAGGACACGAAGAAATCACCGTCAAAGCAGGTGGCCTGACACCGCGCCAACGACGGGTTTTGATCATGATCGACGGCAAACGCACCGTCGACGAACTGCGCGATATGTTGCAAACCAGCGATCTGCAAAACACCCTGGGCTTGCTGGAAGATTCTGGCTTCATCGAACTGCTCAGCATCAAGGACGCCCAGGGCGTGCCACAACCGGTCTCGGATCAGCCCCAGGCTTCAATCACCGCCTTCCGCCCGGCCAGCAATCCACCGAATCTCAAAGAGATGGAAATGGCGAAGAACTTCATTATGAATTCGCTAAAAACCTTCTGCGGCCCTTTCGCTCATCTGCACATTGTCGAGGCCGCCTATGCCGCCCAAACACAAGAGAATCTCCGCGAACAATTCGGCCCGTGGTATCACGCTATCGTCCAAACCCGCGCCGGTCAGCGCCGGGCAGAGGAACTACGCGGCCAGCTCTTGAAGGTTATTTAGACGACGCAAGCGGCGAGAAAGCGGAATGCTCGACGCAGAGACGCGGAGAAAA
>JAUYQT010000527.1 GCA_030697085.1 Azonexus sp.
CACGCGGCGAAATTCTCGGCCTGGAAACAGTGTCTGACGCCATGCCGGCCGCCGCCGGGATGGACCCGGAGTCCTGCTATCTCGGCTTTGAAATCCGCTTGCAAACCCGCGCCTCGAAGACCGACATCGAGCGCGTCTTCAACTTCTGCGCCGATGATTGCGAACTGCGTATTCTGCCGCCGGACAGCAAGCTGGCTGAATACCTCAAGCTGATCAAGGAACTGCCGGAAGACGACATGCGTCTTGGCGAAATTCTCGTTCGTTGCGGCGCCTTGACCCAGGGCGAACTGGATGAAGGCCTGGTTTCACAACAAGCGAGCAACCAGCAGGCGGTACCGCAAGGCGAGGACGTGGCGCCGGCAGCGCAAATTGGCGAGATTCTGATCGACAGCAAAGTCATCCAGAAAGCGGTGGTTGAGGCTGCAGTCAACAAGCAAACTCAGGTCAGCGAGAAAAAGGCGGTCGAAGCCCGCCTGATTCGAGTCCAGGCCGACAAGCTCGACCAACTGATCGATCTGGTCGGTGAACTGGTGATTGCCGGTGCTTCTGCCAACCTGCTGGCAACGCGCAGCGGTCAGGGCGATCTGATCGAAACGACCTCCGTCCTCTCCCGCCTCGTTGAAAATATCCGCGACTCAGCGCTGCAACTGCGGATGGTCCAGATCGGTGAAACCTTCAACCGTTTCAACCGCGTTGTACGCGATGTTTCCAAGGAAATCGGCAAGGAAATCGACCTCATCATCACCGGAGCCGAGACCGAACTTGACAAAACCGTCGTCGAAAAAATTGGCGACCCGCTAATGCATCTGGTGCGCAATTGCATGGATCACGGTATCGAACAAGGCGCCGTGCGTGAAGCTCACGGCAAGGACCGGCGCGGTACGGTGCAACTCAACGCCTACCATGATTCAGGCAGCATCGTTATCGAAGTGATCGACGATGGCGGTGGCTTGCCGCGTGACAAAATTTTCAACAAGGCGGTCGAAAAAGGCCTGATCCAGCCAACCCAGGCCTTATCCGACCAGGAAATCATCAACCTGATCTGGGAGCCGGGGTTTTCGACCGCTGATCAAGTGACCAATCTTTCCGGGCGCGGTGTCGGTATGGATGTCGTGCGGCGCAATATTCAGAGCCTGCGCGGTAACTGCGATGTTGCCAGCGTCGAGGGCGAAGGCACGACCTTCACCATTCGCCTGCCGCTAACGCTGGCGATTATCGACGGTTTTCTGGTCGGGGTCGGCAAATCGGCTTACGTCATTCCGCTCGATATGGTCATCGAATGCATCGAACAACGTGATAACACCGCCGACCGCGATTTCCACAATCTGCGCGGCGAAGTGCTGCCCTTTGTCCGCTTGCGTGAGATGTTCGAG
>JAUYQT010000576.1 GCA_030697085.1 Azonexus sp.
CGAGGCGGTGCGGCGCAAACCGTATAGCGTGATCCTGCTCGATGAAGTCGAGAAGGCGCACCCGGATGTCTTCAACGTGTTGCTGCAGGTGCTGGATGATGGCCGGATGACCGATGGTCAGGGGCGCACGGTCGACTTCAAGAATACGGTGATTGTGATGACTTCCAATCTCGGTAGCCAGATGATCCAGCAGATGGCTGGCGACGATTATGCCGTGATCAAGATGGCGGTGATGGCCGAGGTGAAAACCTACTTCCGGCCGGAGTTTGTTAACCGGATCGACGAGATGGTGGTCTTCCACAGCCTCGACGAAAAACATATTGCCGGTATCGCGAAAATTCAGCTGGGTTATCTCGAAAAGCGCCTGGCGCTGCTCGAAATGGGGCTGGTGGTGGAAGACAGTGCGTTGAAAGAACTGGCAATGGCCGGCTTCGATCCCTTGTTTGGTGCCCGTCCGTTGAAGCGCGCCATTCAGCAGCAAATCGAAAATCCGCTGGCCAAGGCCATTCTCGAAGGCAAGTTTGCCGCGAAGGACACGATCCGCGTCAGTTGCCCACCGGAAACCGGCGGGATCATGCGCTTTGCCAAATAAGGACTTCGCTGCCTGGCAGAAAGCCCGTCAAGACGAGCTTTCTGCCCCGGATAGCTGGCTTGGGCTGATTGGCCTGTTCTGGCTGGAGCCGGGTGTGAATTCGGTGGGCAGTGCCGACGATGCCGCGGTGAATTTGCCGTCCGGCCCGGCGTATCTCGGCGATCTGCGCTGGGAAGGCGGCCGGGTTTTCTGGCAATCGCTCGGGGAGATGCGTGTCGAACTTGATACGGATCATCTCGGCAAGCCGACTACGGTCGACTGTGAAAATCTGTCATTTTTCGTGGCTGACCGTGACAGTCGACTGGCTGTCCGGGTGCGCGACCGCAACTGGGCGGCGACCCGGCCGTTTGCCACGCTGGACTATTTTCCGTTTGATCCGGCGTGGCAAATCGAGGCCGAATGGCAATCCATTTCGCCGCCGCTGCGCATGGAAGTGCCGAATGTGTCAGGCGACTTGAAAGCGGTTGATGTCGCACACAAGGCCGTGTTTTCAGTGGCGGGTGAAACGGTTGTGCTGCTGCCAATGGCGGTCAGCGACAACGAGGTTTTTTTCGTTTTCCGCGACCGCAGCAGTGGCAAGGACACCTATGGTGCCGGGCGTTTTCTCAAAGTGCCTGCTGCGGCTGTGGCAGCAACGATGGATGCGACTGCGGAAGCTGGGGGCGTCGGCAAAATCATCCTGGATTTCAATCTTGCCTACAACCCGCCTTGTGCTTTTACGTCCTTCGCCACTTGCCCGTTACCGCCACCGGAAAACTGGTTGCCATTCTCCGTCCATGCCGGGGAAAAGAAGTGGCAGGCCGGACCTTGATTGTATCCGTGTGTATCTGCCCTGCCATGAGGCGTCGGTTAGATTAAAATCCCGTCGATGTTTGTTGAGGAACCTCCCCGCACGCCACCATCGCTGATTATTGCGATTGCACTTTCCCTGCTTTTGCATGGTTTGGTGCTGTTTATTTCAAGGCAGCCACCGGAAAGTAGTGATAAGCCTGCGCGACGCATTGAGGCTTCGCTGGCGCCGCGCCCGGATAAACCAAAGCCAATCAAGCCGCCGGCCATAACTCCGGCTCAGCAATCCCCGGCCAAGGCGCCAATCCGCAAGAAAGTACTGGCCGTCGATAAATCGAAGGCGCACAAGGCCAGCCCGAGCAAGCCCGAGTGGTCGGTGGCGCAAAAACAGGAAATGAACAATTTCTTGAAAGAGCTGGAGGACCCGCGTCAGCCCCCGCCCGATCTGGCGCAGCGTTCATTGGCGATGGCTCGGGAGTATGGGCGGGAACAGGCGCGCCACGATGAGGCGGGTGAGGCCACCCTGGAGCGCTTGCCCAATAGCCCACCGGTCGATCCGTTTAGCCTCGAGATGTATCTTGACGCGCTGGTTAAAAAGTTGAATCGTAGTGCCGGGTACGTCAAGAATGATCCGCGCAGCAAAGGCGTCAAGAGCGCCTTGGTGCAGGTAAAAATCAACCCGGATGGCTCCTTGCTCAGCTTCAAGGTACTCAATGCCGGTGATCAGCAGGCGGAAATTTCCTTTATCAAATCGGTCGTCGAACAGGCTGTTCCGTTCTCTGCTTTTCCCGCAGATATACGGCGATCAGCACGCTCGTTGGGCATGATGATTTGCATCATGCCGCCAAGTTTGAGCGGTGGATTCGGCTTTAGCCGCAGCCCGGATGGTGCAAAATGCTGAGCACTTTGCACCAAAATTCAGCTTGATCTGACTCAGTTGGCTGCTACGACGGCATCCAGCGCTTGGGTAAAGTTCGCCACCGTACGATCCGGGTTATGCAATTTATCCAGCCCGAACAAACCGAGGCGGAAGGTCCGGA
>JAUYQT010000674.1 GCA_030697085.1 Azonexus sp.
TGTCGGCGTGGAAAAAACCGTCGCGGAAAACCTGGGTGAAAAAGATTTCGACGCCAGCGGCGGAAAGCTTGCTCAGGTCGATACCATCAGCGCGCAACTTGTCGATTTGCGAAATCGGCGTGCCTTTCATGCGCTCCATGACCATCACGGTTGAAGTGCACCAATCCCAATGAATTTCGGGAACGATGAGCAATTCGGAATCAACAAAATTACGGCGCAGTTGCGAGGCGTTGGCCGCTTCGCGCATCAGGTCGAGCTCGTCACGCAGATATTTGGCAAATTCGGCGACCACTTCGCGCGGCTTCAGGCGCTTGCCATCGACCCACAGCTTTTCGAGCAGCATGGCAAAGTTGTCCATTAATGCCAGGTCGTGCTCAATAACTGACAGCATGTTCGGCCGCAGAATTTTGACAGCGACTTCGTGCCCGCCGTCTTCGGTCTTCAGACGGGCAAAATGCACTTGCGCGATCGAGGCGGAGGCAATCGGGGTGGGGTCGAACTCGGCAAAAACCTCGCTGGCCGGGCGGCCATAGGCTTTTTCAATTTCTGCCAGAGCGAGTTGCGAGTCGAAAGGCGGGACACGATCCTGCAACTTGGCCAGTTCGTCGGCGATATCCATCGGCATCAAATCGCGGCGGGTCGATAACACCTGGCCGAATTTGACAAAAATCGGCCCCAGCGCTTCAAGTGCCAGACGCAGCCGCACGGCGCGCGGCGCCGAAAGGTCGCGCCAGAATTGCAGCGCATTGGCGAGGCGAACCAGACGACCCGTGGGTTCGTGTTCGAGCACCATTTCGTCGAGGCCGAAACGGCTGGCGACGGAGGCGATTTTGAGCAGGCGGAAAAGACGCATGGCAGCGGGTTGCGCCGGGTTGGCCGGACAAAAACGGGGGGAGCAGCATGTTAACACGCTGCCGCGGCTCGCGGCCTCGTGTTTTATCTCTGGGTTGATTTTCGGCTAAGGAGGCACTGATTTATTCCGTTCGCCCTGAGCTTGTCGAAGGGCAATCCCTGTGTTTTCAATGGCTTCGACAGGCTCAGCCCGAACGGTTCTGAATAAATCAGCGTTTCCCTAAGGCGAAAGACTTGACGCAGCGGCGGCACAATTGCGGAGAAGGTGGGCAATTTTGTCGGTATGAGTGTTTTCGTGACTTGTTTGCTGAGTACTATCGCCGCAATTTTTCTCGGCAGGCCAGCGCTTCTGTGGTTGGTTTAAGGGTTGTGGCCAGAAGCAAGGTGTGAGTCAGAGGCTGATCGCCGCCGATTGCCGCATAAGAATGTTGCGGAGTGAACGCTGCGTTGGGGTAGACTTGATTTTAGATTCAAAAACCTAGGCTACGGTCGTCAATTTCTGTCAATTAGCAGCCTTTTTGCTTAAATTTTTCATTTTCGACGATGATTGAACCTAAAAACCCTTCTGAAATTGCGCGTGAGGCTCTGACGCGTCTGGCGGCGAACCGTTTGCCGCCCACGCCGGCCAACTATCAGGCTTGTTACAACGAAATTGCTGGTTTGCCCAACGTTGTACCTTTTCCGGAGTTGCCGCTGCATCAGTTGGCGGCCTTGTTGGTTGGGAAAAATGCGGTTCAGCATGCGGAGCTGGCCAAATTTGATGCGGCGATTGCCCGGCACAGCTGGCTGGGCGTGCAGGAATCGCTACTGGCCTTCATCGGCGCCTCCTCACCACCTGCCGCAATGGTGAATGCCTCGCTGAGTGAGCCGGCGCTGCCGCTTGAATTTTTGAGCAAGCTAGCCCGTCTTATTGAAAGCGTGTTGCCGGCGCTGGGTGACGAGAACGGGCGGATGCTGGAAATGGCCGGTGATTTGCTGCTCTTGTTGCGCCAGCCTTCCGTCGATATCACGATGCTTCAAGACCGATTGGCCAATTTCAGCCGTCAGGTGCTGTTCGCGGCTGAAGAACAGGTTGAGATCAAGGTTTCCTTGCTCAATCTGTTGCATCTGATTATCGAGAATATCGGCGAATTGAGTCTTGACGACAGTTGGCTCAAGGGGCAAATCGATGGTCTGCTGGCGGCCGTGGTGCCGCCGCTGAGCTTGCGCCATCTCGATGAAATCGAGCGTCGCCTGCGTGATGTCATGGTCAAGCAAAGCGAAGCAAAAAATCGTTCGGTGGAAGCGCAGGAAGAGTTGCGCCTGATGCTGGCGGCGTTTATCGAACACCTGGCGATCATGAGTCAGTCGAGCACGACTTTTCAGGGGAAAATTGAAGAAAGTGCCCGGGAAATTGAGCAGATTAAGCGGGTTGAGGACCTCGCGCCGCTGTTAAAAAATGTGCTGGCGGCAACCCAGGCTATGGCGCGGGAAACCTCGGGCGCTCACGCCCAGCTAGAAAATTTGCGGAGCCGGGTGTCGGCGACGGAGGCTGAGCTTGTCCAGTTGCACCTTGAGCTCGATAGCGCCAGTGCGTTGGCACGTCACGACCCGCTGACCGATACGCTGAACCGCAAGGGGCTTGATGAAGCGCTGGCGCGGGAAATCGCCGGCGTTCGGCGCAAGGATTCGCTACTCTCGGTTTGCTTGCTGGATATCGATAACTTCAAGTTGTTAAATGATCGACTCGGCCACGATGTCGGCGATAACGCACTGATTCATCTGGCTGATGTGGCTCGCGGCTGCATGCGCCCCTCCGATACGCTGGCCCGTTACGGCGGCGAAGAATTCGTCATTTTGATGCCTGATACGGCGCTGGAGCAGGGCGTCGAGGCAATGGTTCGGCTGCAACGCGAGCTGACCAAGGCGTTTTTCCTCTCGGGTAAAGAAAAGGTGTTGATCACCTTTAGCGCCGGCGTGGCGCAACTGGCGGCGGATGAAAGCGGCGCCGATGCGATCAAACGGGCCGATCAGGCGATGTATCTGGCCAAGCGCGCCGGCAAAAACCGCGTCTTCAGCGGCTGATTGGCGGCTCGCTTCAATGGCGCTGATTTATGGTTTTCCACCGCTGGCCAATCCTGAATCGCGTCTGCTTATTCTCGGTAGCATGCCGGGCAAGGCGTCGCTGCAGGCGGGGCGTTATTACGCCCACGAGCGCAATGCCTTTTGGCGCATCATGGGCGATTTGTTGGGTGCCGACCTGGCGCTCGATTATCCGCAACGCGTGGGAAAATTGCAGGCGGCCGGGGTTGCCTTGTGGGATGTAATGGCAGCTTGTGAGCGGGCGGGTAGTCTGGATAGCGATATTGTTGGCAAGTCCGTACAGCCCAATGATTTTGCGACATTCTTTGCGGTCAACCGCAATATTGGGCATATTTTCTTCAATGGCGCGGCGGCAGAAGCGAGTTTTCGGCGTCATGTTTTGCCAACGCTGCAAGGCCCACCCTTGCGCCTGATGCGTCTACCCTCGACCAGTCCGGCTCATGCCGCACAGGGTTATGCCGAGAAGCTGGCGGCCTGGTCGGCAATTATTGCGCTGCCAGATAAGTAAGCTGCAGCAGCGTATAATCACTTTCTTCGAATTTTTCGCCTCAAATCAATGGCCCACGACGTTAAATCCCAGCTCACCACGCTGTTGCAACAGGCTTTGGCCAGTGTTGCCCCGACTGCAACCGAGACCCCGATTCACCTCGAGCGCCCGCGTGATCCGACGCACGGCGATTTCGCGACCAATCTGGCCATGCAACTGGCCAAGGCGCTGAAGAAGAATCCGCGCGAAATTGCCCAGCAACTGGTTGCCGAGTTGCCGCCATCGATTCTGGTCATCAAGGCCGAGGTGGCCGGTGCCGGTTTTATCAATTTCACACTCGATCCGCGCGCCAAGATCAGCGTCGTGCGTGCCGTGCTCGCCGAGGCCGAGAGTTACGGCCGGTCGACCCAAGGCGGCTGGCAGAAGGTGCAGGTCGAGTTTGTTTCGGCCAACCCGACCGGCCCGCTGCACGTCGGCCACGGCCGCGGTGCCGCTTACGGCGCTTCGCTGGCCAGCCTGCTGACCTTTGCCAGTTGGGATGTGACCCGCGAGTATTACGTCAATGATGCCGGCCGGCAGATGGATATTCTTGGTCTCTCGACCTGGTTGCGTTACCTGGAACAAAACGGCGTTGCCGTTCCCTTCCTGCCCAATGCCTATCAGGGCAGTTATGTGCGTGACATGGCGGAGCAGATCACGGCGGCGCATGGTCAGAAATATGTGCGCAGCGCCGCGGCCGTGTTGGCCGGCACGCCGGGTCTGCCCGAGGCGGACCGGGCCGATGACGAGGCCAAGCGCCAGCGTGACCAGCATCTCGATGCGCTGATCGCCAATGCCAAGGAATTGCTCGGCCCGGATTGGGTTTATGTGCATCAGCATGCCTTGTCGGAACAATTGGCTGACTGCCGCAACGATCTGGAAGAGTTCGGCGTCCATTTCGACGTCTGGTTCTCCGAGAAGGCGCTGTTTGACACCGGCCTGGTCGCCCGCTGCGTCGATCTGCTGGAAAAAGCCGGCCATCTGTATGTTCAGAACGGTGCACGCTGGTTCCGCTCGACGACTTTTGGTGACGAAAAGGACCGGGTTGTGCAGCGCGAAAACGGCCTTTACACCTATTTCGCCTCCGATATCGCCTATCACCTGAACAAGTTCGAGCGCGGCTTCGACAAGGTCATCAACATCTGGGGCGCCGACCACCACGGCTATATTTCCCGGGTCAATGGCGCGATCACGGCGCTGGGGCTGGATGCCAACAAGCTGCAAGTGGCGCTCGTCCAGTTTGCCGTGCTTTACCGCAACGGCCAGAAGGCTTCGATGTCCACGCGTTCCGGCGAATTCGTCACGCTGCGCGAGCTGCGCGGCGAGGTCGGTAACGACGCCTGCCGCTTCTTCTACGCCCTGCGTAAATCTGATCAGCACCTCGATTTCGACCTTGATCTGGCGAAGAGCCAGACCAATGAAAATCCGGTCTATTACATCCAGTACGCCCACGCCCGGATTTGCTCGGTGGTGAACCAGTGGGCGGGTGATTTTGATGGCTTGGCTGAATCCGATTTGTCATTGCTGACCAACCCGCGTGAACTGGCGATTGCCAATCAGCTGGCTGAGTTCCGTGAAGTGATCGAAGTGGCGGCTCGTGAGCTGGCGCCGCATTTGATTGCTTTCTACCTGAAGGATCTGGCGGGTGAATTCCATGGCTGGTACAACGCCGAGCGCATGCTGGTCGATGATGCGGCGCTGAAGGATGCGCGGGTCGCGTTGGCCGTGGCGGTGCGTCAGGTGATTTGCAATGGATTGACGATTCTGGGTGTTAGTTGCCCGGAATCGATGTGAGGAAAGGCGCCATGAGTCGTGATGTGAAGCCGACGCGCCGTCAGCCGGTCAAGAAAAAATCGGCCGGCGGCACGTTGGTTGGTATGTTTATTGGCCTGGTGTTGGGGGTTGTTGGCGCTGCGGGCGTTGTGCTCTATCTGAACAAGTCGCCGCTGCCCTTCAACAAGCAGGTGCTGGAAAACAACGGGGCACAGACTAACGTGGCTCAACCGGCGCAGCCATTGGCGTTGCCGGGCAAGCCGGGCGATGCCATCCCGGAAAAGCGCTTCCAGTTTTATGATATTTTGCCGGGCAAGACCGATGCGGTACCGGACAAAATCGCTAAGCCTGAGGCGCAAAAAGAGGCGCCACAGAAAGCTGAACCGCAGAAAACTGAAGCGGAAAAAGAGCCGCTGAAAAAAGAGGAATCAAAGGAAAGCAAGACGCCGCTCTTCCTTCAAGCCGGTTCTTTCAGTACGGCGCAGGATGCCGATAATCAAAAGGCAAAGCTCGCCTTTATGGGGGTTGAGGCGGTCATTCAGCAGGTGATGATTCAGGACAGAACCCTCTATCGCGTTCGGGTTGGCCCTTATACGAAGATCGACGAATTGAATAAAGTGCGTGCCGAGCTTGCCAAAGCAGGCATTGAATCTCAACTTGCCAAATAGGAGTTATTGATGAAATTTACCCGCCGCTATTTTGTCAGCACTGTTTTTGCCCTTGGCACAGCGTTGACCGTAGCAACGCCTTCCTTTGCTCAGACGCTCGGTACTGATTACACGCTGATCTCGCCGGCCCAGCCGACTGAGGATGCGGCGAAGATTGAAGTGGTCGAATTTTTCAGCTATGGCTGCCCGCACTGCGCCGATTTCAACCCGCTGGTCACCGCCTGGGCGGCCAAACTGCCGGGTGATGTGGTTTTCAAAAAGGTGCCGATCACTTTTGGGCGTGGAGCCTGGGATGCCATCGCACGCTTGTATTACACGCTGGAAATCACCGGTGATCTCGCCCGTCTGGAGGGCGACGTTTTCCGGGCTATTCACGTTGAAAAGATCAATTTGTACGAGTCGGGCGCGTTGACCGAGTGGGTGGTTAAAAAGGGCGTTGATCCCAAAAAATTCACCGACACGTTCAAGTCGTTTGGTGTCATGAGCAAGGTCAAGCGGGGCGACCAGATGGCGCAGGCGTACCGGATTTCCGGCGTACCTGCACTCGCCGTTGATGGCAAATTCATGGTCGGTGGCAAAGATTTCGGCGAGCAGCTGGCTATTGCCGAGAAGCTGGTCGCCAAGGCGCGTAGTGAAAAGGCGGGCAAAGGCGCTGGCAAGAAATAATTGGTACTGAAGGTCTTCATTACGGGCGCCTCGTCGGGAATCGGCGAGGCGCTTGCCGTTTACTATGCCGGCTTGGGGGCGAGTCTTGGGCTGGCGGCGCGCCGTCCGGAATTTCTCGAGGCACTGAATCAGCGGCTCGGTGGGCAACATGCCTGTTACCCGCTGGACGTGTGCGATGCGCCCGCCCTGCATGCCGCGGCGCTGGATTTCGTGGCGCGCTTTGGGGCGCCGGATATTGTCATCGCCAATGCCGGTGTCTCGGCCGGGACGCTGACTGAGTATGAGGAAGACCTCACCGTTTTTCGCCGTGTGATGGAAACTAATGTTTTCGGCATGGCGGCGACTTTTGCGCCGTTTATTCCGGCAATGAAGGCGGCTGGTGGTGAAAAAAGACTGGTCGGCATTGCCTCGGTGGCCGGCATTCGCGGTTTGCCCGGGGCGGAGGCCTATTCGGCCTCGAAAGCGGCAGCGATTGCTTATCTGGAAAGTCTGCGCCTCGAAATGCGGCCTTATGGCATCAAGGTGGTGACCATTGCGCCGGGTTATATCGCAACGCCGATGACTGCGGTCAACCCTTATAAAATGCCTTTTTTGCTGCCGCCGGCCGAGGCGGCCCGGCGTTTTGCGGCGGCGATTGAGCGTGGCGTGACTTACACGGTAATTCCCTGGCAGATGGGGGTCGTTGCCAAGTTGTTGCGGGCTTTGCCGAATTGGCTTTATGACCGACTATTCACGAACGCCCCGAGAAAGCCGCGCGGCTTGCTAAAATAGTTCGATGCTAGAAATCAAGATAAATGGCGCAGCGCGCCAATTCCCCGAAGCGCTGACGGTGAGCGGACTGATCGAGTGTTTGGGTTACACCGGCAAGCGGATCGCCGTTGAACGCAATGGTGAAATCGTTCCCAAGAGCCAGCATGGCTCGACCCCGCTTGCGTCGGGCGATGCGCTGGAAATCGTCGTCGCCGTCGGCGGCGGGTAAAGACAGTTGCTAGTTATTAGTCGCTAGTTGCCAGCAGCAGGCACAACCGGACTAACAACTAGCGGCTAATAACTGGATACTAATGATATGAACCCATTGACTATTGCCGGAACGACCTACGCTTCCCGTTTGCTCGTCGGCACCGGCAAATACAAGGATTTCGCCGAAACCCGGGCGGCGATTGACGCTTCCGGTTCGGCCATTGTGACGGTAGCGATTCGCCGTACCAACATCGGCCAGGACCCGAGCCAGCCCAATCTGCTCGATGCGCTGCCGCCCTCG
>JAUYQT010000701.1 GCA_030697085.1 Azonexus sp.
CTGGTGACGCTGGCCGTTATATTCACTTGGAACCGCACGCTCCGGCAACAGGTAAAGGCACGCACAACCGAACTGGAAACAGAACGCTTGCACCTCGAACAGCGGGTGCTGGAACGCACGGCAGAAATTACTGAAAGCGAAGAACGCTTTCGCCATCTTTTCGTCATGAGCTCAACGGTCATGCTGATCATCGATCAGACATCAGGTGAAATCATTGACGCCAACGACGCGGCGGCCGCCTTGTATGGCTATCCCAAAGAACGTCTGACCCAGATGCTCATCAACGAAATAAATACCCTGCCGCCGGATCGCATCGCCGAGGAGAGACGGCATGCCCTGCGCGAGGAGCGAAACTACTTCATGTTCCAGCATCGCCTCGCCAGCGGAGATGAGCGTGATGTTGAGGTGTATTCGACGCCGATCCATGTCAAAGGGAAAGCCCTGTTGTTTTCGATCGTCCATGATGTCTCCCAGCGCAAGCTCGCCGAGACCGAGCTCAAGCGCCATCGGGACCACCTCGAAGAACTCGTCACGGAACGCACCACTGCCCTATCGATTGCCAAGGAAGCCGCGGAAGCCGCCAATCGCGCCAAAAGCACCTTCCTCGCCAACATGAGTCACGAACTGCGCACCCCGATGAATGCAATTATGGGGATGACCAGCATGGCGTTGCGTCGTGCTGAAGACCCGACGATCAGGGATCAGCTGGGCAAGATCGACAAAGCCACTCAGCATCTGCTTGCTGTCATCAATGATGTTCTGGATATTTCCAAAATCGAGGCCGAACGGCTTACTCTGGAACAGAGCAACTTCATGCTTGGCGAAATACTGGAAGATTTGACCAGCATGATCGGACACAAGGCAACGGAGAAGGGGCTGCAACTGCGCATCGAGCTGGCACCCACGCTTACCCACCTCGCCTTGCGCGGTGATCCCCTGCGTCTGGGACAAATACTGCTTAATCTCACCGGCAATGCGCTCAAATTTACCGAGGCTGGCAGCATCACATTGCGCGTTCGCCCGATTGAAGAAAGTCCACTCGAGGTGCTACTGCGCTTTGAGGTAGAGGATACCGGGATCGGCATTTCTGCCGAGGATCAGAAGCGCCTCTTCACGGCCTTTGAGCAAGCTGACGGCTCGATGACCCGCAAATATGGCGGGACCGGACTGGGCTTGGCGATCAGCAAGCGGCTGGCCATCCTCATGGGCGGCGACGTCGGTGCCGACAGCGAGCCTGGCGTCGGCAGCATCTTTTGGCTTGCCGTCCGCTTTGGCAAGTCGGCAGAGGTGGTCCCACCGGCGCATATTTTTACGGGCGACTCGGCGGAAACACAACTGAAGACCCAATTTGCCGGCGCCCGCATCCTGCTGGCAGAAGACGAGCCAATCAATCAGGAGGTTTCACGCGGGCTGTTGGAGGATGTCAATCTTCAGGTCGATCTCGCCGAGAATGGCGCGGAAGCGCTGGCGCTGGCCCAAAAAAATACCTACGACCTGATCCTGATGGACATGCAGATGCCAAAATTGAACGGCATTGATGCGACCCGCGCCATTCGTAAATTGCCGGGCTATGCCGAGACGCCGATTCTGGCGATGACCGCGAATGCTTTTGTCGAAGACCGGCGGCGCTGTATTGAGGCGGGGATGAACGACCATATTGGCAAGCCGGTCGATCCGAAAAAACTATTTGAAGTTTTGCTCAAGTGGTTAGCGCGGGGGAAGTAACTCGATCGCCAGTGACCGTTTGAGTGTGGTCAGAAGCTGTTGGGCTTCCGCTGGCACCAAGAGACTTTTGCCTCCCGGGTGACAGTCGGTTGTCAGGCGGTTTGCGGTGACTCGGCGGAGATAACCCGGCCCGGCGCTTTATCAATATTCGTGCAGCATCGCAATTTCTGTATCCGCATGGCGCAGACGTAGCGCCAGGGAGCGGGAGATTGCGGTCAACAGCGTAAATGCGAGTCTTTTGTGTTCTTCGGCCAACTTGTTGAAGTGCTCCAGCGAGAGTACAAAAAACTCTGTTTCGGTTGCGGCGATGGCGTCGTTGTCGTGAGGTCGGCCATCGAGAAAAGCCAGGCCACCGAAGAAGTCGCCACGGCCGAAGGTGGCGATGTGGCGGGTTCGACCGGCGCCGAGCGGGGCAAATATTTTGACCGAGCCGCGGCGGATCAGGTAGATCGCCTCACCGGTTTCGCCGCGTGAATAAATGGCCTGGCCTGCGGCGTAGGTGCGTTTTTCCAGCCCGGCTTCAAGATCGGCCAGTGTCTCATCCTTACGGTTTTTGAAAAGCTCCATTTCGGTCAGTTGCAGCGGCATTTCATCGGCCGGCTGGGGGCGTTCCATCTCGCCGAGCAGGCGGTCTTCGACCCACTCAATCGCGTTGTCCAGTTCCGGGAAAAGGCGAACGGTTTCATTGTTTTCCGTGACGCCAGTCTGCTCGAGAAATTCACGCAGATTGCGCCCGTTGGGCAGGTTTTCGCGGAGATTGGAGAGCAGCAACATGGCTTCGCGTTCGGCCAGGGTGTCGCGTACCTGACTGAGTAAATGCGCGGCGGTGACGTCGAGCGACTGGACTCGTTTCATGTCAAGAATAATGAATTTTCGTGTTTTGATTTCTGGGTCGAGTTGGCTAAGCAGTTGTTGCGTCGTGCCGAAAAAGAGGCTGCCCTGCAGTTCAAAAATGACGGCTTGATCGCCTTTTTGCGCCAGGATGTGGGTTTCTGCTTCGGGACGATGCCAGCTTGACGATATTTGATTGACGTAAAACTTGTGGCGAACAACGGTGCCGCCGATTTGTTCCCGCAGGAAAAGCAG
This sequence comes from Azonexus sp., assembly GCA_030697085.1. GTDB lineage: Bacteria > Pseudomonadota > Gammaproteobacteria > Burkholderiales > Rhodocyclaceae > Azonexus. Next base: position 2,812 of record JAUYQT010000701.1, read on the forward strand.
GATGGCCATCGCGACACCGGCGCCGGATGCGGCGATCAGGCCAATGGTCAGGGCGACGACCACAACGATGATGACGACGCCGAAATCAAGCACGGTGGCCGAGGACTGGACAAAGCGCAGTGGCTCGCGGTCGATCATGCGGATGCCGACGACGATCAGGATGCCGGCCAGCGCAGCGACCGGAATCCAGGCGATGAAGCTGCTCAGCAGCAGGGCGAAAACCAGCGCCGAAATGCCTTCAACGAGGCCGGAGGCGCGTGTGGTGGCGCCGCTGGAAAGATTGACCAGCGTGGCGCCCATGGTGCCGGCGCCGGGTACGCCGCCGACTGATGAAGAGGCAATATTGGCGATGCCCTGGGCGACCAGTTCGCGGTTTGGGTCGTGTTGTGTCCGGGTCATTTGATCAAGCACAACGCAGGTTTTCAGGGTGTCGATGGAGAGCAGCACGGCGAGCGTCAGCGCGCTGCCCATCAGTGCCGCGACTTGCGAGAGGCGAAGGTCGCCAATTTCATGCCAGCGCCCGGTAATCGAGGCAAAGTATCCCTCGCCGCTGGCGCCGAGCGGGCCGATGATCAGCGGATTGTTGACCATTTGCAGCAGGCTGGCATCCTGAGTGGCGAGGCCGAAATAGGTTACCAGTCCGGCGACGATGCCGAGAATGGTGCCGGGTACTTGGCGCGTCAGTTTCGGGCCGAAAAGCATGGCAAGAATGGTGGCACAGCCTACGGCAACGGCTTGCCAATCCCAGTTTAGTGGCGTGAACAGGCTCTGATACCAGTGCGTCGCCGTATTGTCGCCAAGCAGTTTGCTGATCTGGCTGCCGATGATGATCAGGCCGACACCGGTCAGGTAGCCGCTGACGACCGGGTAAGGGATGTATTTGATCAAGCGGCCAATGCCGACAAAGCCGAAGAGAACCTGAAAGCCGCCGGTCAGGATGCCGAGCATGAGCAGTAACAGGATGATATTGCCGGCCGGCACGCCATCGCTCACCAGTTCGATGGCAAAGGCTGAGAGTACGGCAGCTGCAGGGGCACACGGGGCGCTGATCAGGCGGTCGGTGCCGCCGAGCGTTGAGGCGATGAGGCCGATGACGGCTGCGCCGACAATGCCGGCCAGCGCGCCGAGCGCGGCATGGGCCGGGGCGATGGCCGAATAGATGGTGACGCCGAAGGCGATGGAGGCGGGTAGCGCGACGAGCATGGCGGCGAGGCCGCCCCAGAGGTCGCCGGTCAGGTACATTTTTTTTAAAGACATTTGCATCGTATTCCCCTGATAGCGCTTGTTTCAAGGATATTACTGCCCTTTTTCAACGGTGGTGTGTGGGAGAATCGGCGATTGTTACGGTCAACCGCTTTTATGACGCAAAAATCACTACGTTACGGCCAGTTCCTTGGGGCCATTCGCCGTCACCATCGGCAGATTAGTTACAACGACGTTGTCGCGATGGAGCGCGCCGCGCCGGTTTCCCGGCAGCGTTTGCGCCTGATTGACGTGCATCGTCTACTGACGCCTTACGTCTCGGTGCGTTTGATTGATCAGATTCGCGCCGTTGTGCCGCTGGCCTTGATGCTGGTTGGCTTTCAGGCACTGGCTTTACGGGCGTCGCCGCATGAAGCCGAGGTGATCATTCTCGGCATCTGCGCCGTCATGCTCGGCTTGATGTTCTTCATGGAGGGGGTCAATCGTGGCTTGATGCCGTTCGCTGAAAATATCGGCTTCCTGATGCCGCAGCGTTGCGGGCCGACGATGCTGCTTTCCTTCGGCGCTTTGCTTGGCGTTGCCGCAACCTTTGCCGAGCCGGCGATCGGTGTTCTGCAGGCGGCGGGCGCCTCCGTTTCAGCCGAGCGGGCCGGCCTGCTCAAAGCCTTGCTGGGGCCGTATGTCACCTGGCTGGTGCTTGCCGTGGCCGGCGGTGTCGGTCTGGCGGTGCTGCTCGGTTTGCTGCGTTTGATGTTCGCCTGGCGCCTCAAGGTGTTGGTCATGCTGATTGTGCCGATTTGCCTCGGTCTGACCCTCTACGCCGCTAGTCAGCCGGCCTTGGCGCAGGTATTGGGGTTGGCCTGGGACTGCGGCGCAATTACGACCGGCCCCGTTACCGTGCCGCTGGTGCTGGCTGTGGGCATCGGTATCGCGGCCTCTGCCGGGCGGGGTAACAACCCGCTTTCCGGTTTCGGGATCGTGACGTTGGCTTCTTTATTTCCGGTTATTTGCGTGCTGGGCGTGGCAATTTATCTCAATCAGCAAGGTGCTTTGCCCGAGTTTGCGACTCTGCCGGTTGTGATGCCGTGGTACAAGCAAACGCCGATGGCTGAATTGATTTCCGCCCTGCGCGCCATCGTGCCGCTGGTTTTGCTGCTCTTTGTCGTGCAGCGCTTCGCCCTGCATTACAAAATGAAGCGGCGCGATATTTTTATTTATGGCGTGTTGACTGCAACGCTCGGCATGCTGATCTTCAACCTTGGGCTGACGACCGGACTCATCGAATTGGGCAATCAGGCCGGGAGCAACGTGCCCTGGGCATTTTCTCCGCACCGCGTGACCGGTGAGCCGGCACTTTATCCGCGTGGCCTTGGGTTGGCGATGACGATGGTATTTGCCTTTTGCATCGGTTACGGCGCAACAGTGGCTGAGCCGGCGCTCAATGCGATGGG
>JAUYQT010000747.1 GCA_030697085.1 Azonexus sp.
ACCCGCTCGATGCGCTCGATGGCATCCAGATCGCAGTTCAGCGCAATGTCGGTCGCCTTGGAAGACCACGGCGAAATGGTGCCGATCCGCGGCGCCACCAGGAACAATTCACCCGCTTCAGCGCCAGCGCCCTTCTCTTCCAGCAGCGTCGCCAGCTTGGCGCGCTCGTCGGCGTTCAGCGCACGCTTCTGCGCCACGAGTGCCACAATGTGCCAGTAATCGGCCACCACCGATTCGATATCCGACACGGCCGCATTGAGGCGGGCTTGCAGGCGTTGCAGACGGAAGGCGGAAAAGGCGGCGTCGCCCTTGAGGCAAAGAATATCGGCCATTGGGAAGTGATTTTCGGGTGTGCGGAGAGGCCGGGATTATACCTGAGGCAGGGGGGCCGAGCATCGGCCATGGGCTGAGCGGAAATCGCCCCGGCAACAAAAAAGGATTTTGTCAGTCATTGGCGATGCACCGACACCGATAGCGGATACAATCAATTCATCATTCTATTCATGAATCAATTCAATATGGCCACTGACCACGCCCTTTCGATCCGCAACCTGCTCGCCAGCAAGCCACGTAGTGCGCGGCAGATGGTTGATCTGCTGGGTATCAGTCAGGCGACAGTCTCCCGCGCCATACAGGCATTGGGCAATGAGGTCATCGCTTTTGGCTCCTATCGATCCATTCAATACGCCTTGCGTCGCCCATTGCTTGCCACACCGGATATCCCGATTTACCGGGTCAGCCCCGATAGCAAAATCGCTGCGCTCGGTACACTTAGCCCGGTGCAACCGACAGGTTATGTGATGACGCCAAGCGATGGCCGGACCACGCTGAGCGAAGGGTTTCCGTGGTGGCTGGATGACATGCGGCCACAGGGCTTTCTCGGGCGCGCCTTCGTTGCGGCGCAGGCAAGCGCGCTGGGCCTGCCGTCCCGGCTGGGCGACTGGCAGGAACAACACATACTGCACGCCCTGCTTAGCCAATCCGGCAACGACGCCGTGGGCAATCTGATACTGGGCGAACACGGGCGCGAACACTTTCTTCAGCGCCCCGAGCTGACGCCGCTCCTTGCCGCAACACTGCCGGCCAGCTATGCACAGTTCGCCCAACGAGCCCTCGCCGGAGAAACACCTGCCTCATCGGCCGGCGGCGAACAACCCAAGTTCGCGGCCTACGCCGAAACAGCCAGCGGCGCACGCCACGTACTGGTCAAATTCACCCTGCCCGACGCGAAAAGCCAGACCAACCCGCTCACCCAGCGCTGGCGTGACCTGTTGCTGGCCGAACACCACGCGCTTTCGCTGCTCCGCGAACGAGGCATTGGCGCCGGCAGCACACGCATCGTCGACCACGGCCAGCAACGCTTTCTGGAAGTGGAACGCTTCGACCGCAACGGCCCGCACGGGCGGCGCGGCCTGATCTCGCTCAGCGCCATGGACGCCGAATTCGTTGGCCTCGGCCGCGGCGGCTGGCCGGGCATGACCGCGCACCTCGCCGCCGAGCGCCACATCAGCCGCCAAGCCCACGAAACTGCCTGTCTGCTGCACGCCTTCGGCACGTTGATCGGCAACACCGACATGCATCCCGGCAATCTATCGTTCATCACCGACAGCGGCCGCCCCTACGAACTCGCCCCCGCCTACGACATGCTCCCCATGGCCTTCGCTCCACGCGCCAGCGGCGAACTGCCCAACAGCCTGCCGGCACCGACGCTCAACAGTCAGGTTGCCACGGCGCACTGGCAAGCCGCGCTAGTACTGGGCCGGGCTTATCTGGCGCGGTTGCAGGAAGAAAACGGATTCAGCGAGGGATTTGCAGGCTGTATCGCAGCGCTGGAAGCACATTTGGCGGCGGGTGAAATGCGAATTGCGCGGCTTGGGTGATTTTCACGGCATTGCTGCGGTCAACGGGAAAAATGGCCGAAATTCGAAATGATTTCCCGCGCTCCCGCTTTGTAGGAAAACCTGGTCTTGCGCCGCTTTTTGTTCAAACTTGAAGACATGAATGCACCGGGCGGGAAACTGCATTCGAGAGCGCACGACCTGGCGGGGCACTGGTCGGTCTGAGTAAGTTACACAGGCGCCCGAATTGCTGGCGGCTTGAGATATATAACGATTTAACAAAAGACAGTGCCGGATTTAACTGAAGTGAATTACCACTGGCGCTCTCTTGGCTGACTAAAACAGCCCTCACACTATGACCAAAAAATCAAGACAACAAAGCACTTCCCAAATAAACTGACGCACAAAAAATCATCCAGGGGGGTGTGATGAAAAACAAATTAGCCGACAAACAGCCGGAGCTTGGCGTGCGCAAGGTGCCGACCGGCATTCTGGGGCTTGACGAACTGACTTTCGGCGGACTGCCGCAGGGTCAGGCGACGCTGATATGCGGCGGAGCGGGTTCCGGCAAAACGCTGCTCGGGGCTGAGTTTCTGACCCGTGGCGCGACACAGTTTGGCGAACCCGGCGTTCTCATTACCTTTGAAGAGAACGAACAAGAGATGGCGCGCAATGTTGCCTCGCTTGGCTTCGATCTCAATGATCTGATCGCCCGCAAAGCGCTGGTCATCGATTACGTGCACGTCGACCGCAGCGAAGCGCCGGTTACCGGCGACTGGAATCTGGAAGGTCTGTTTGTCCGGATGGGCTATGCCATCGACTCGATTGGCGCCAAGCGCGTGGTGCTGGATACCATCGAAGCGCTGTTTGCCGGCTTGAGCGACAGCACCATCCTGCGCGCCGAACTGCACCGGCTGTTCCGCTGGCTCAAGGACAAGGGCGTCACCGCCGTCATCACCGCCGAACGCGGCGATGGCAAGATGACGCGGCACGGGCTGGAGGAATATGTCTCGGACTGCGTGATCATGCTTGATCACCGTGTCCATGATCAGGTGGCCACCCGCCGCATGCGCATCGTCAAGTATCGCGGCTCGCGCCACGGTGCTGACGAATACCCATTTTTGGTGGGCGCCAACGGACTCTCGGTGCTGCCCATCACCTCGATGGGTTTGACCCATATTGCCTCCGACGAACGCGTTTCGAGCGGCGTCCCGCGCCTCGACAAGATGCTCGGCGGCCAGGGTTATTACCGGGGCAGCAGCGTGCTGGTGTC
>JAUYQT010000793.1 GCA_030697085.1 Azonexus sp.
GACTGTCAGCCGGTGGCGAGTGCGCCGGGTGACGGTCGCCAGACGAAAGCGGCACCATTCGGCAATCATGCTATAGAGCGAGGCTTGGCGCGGTGTGCCATTGACGCCGAGGACGGTGAGGTTGATCGAGGCGTTGGTTTCGAGGCTGGTGTGGGCGAGCAGCATGCGCACCAGGTCATCCTTGTCCTGGCGCGACGAGGCCGGTTCGATGACCAGACGCACGGCGTGTTCCTTGCCCGATTCGTCACGCACGCCGCGTTCGGAAATGGCCGAGAGGAAGGCGGCCTTCAGGTTGAGCTGTTCCGGCGTGAAGACTTTTTTGCCGGCTTTTTCCTTGGCGACCGGGTTGGAGCAGGCTTCAATTTCCGACATCACCGTGGCGGTGGAGACGCCCGGCGGCAGTTCGGTGATTGCCAGACGCCATTGACCCCGCGCCAGATTTTCGATTTTCCAGCGGGCGCGAACGCGCAGGCTACCGCGGCCGCCGCGATAGATGGCGGCGATTTCCTCAGCGGTCGAGATGATCTGCGCGCCACCCGGGTAGTCCGGGCCGGGAATCATTTCGAGCACCTGTTCTTCAGTGAAATTCGGGTCTTTTATCAGGTTGACCGCAGCATTCGCCACTTCGCGCAGATTGTGGGCCGGAATCTCGGTCGCCATGCCGACCGCAATGCCGGAAGCGCCATTGAGCAGGCAGAAAGGCAGGCGGGCCGGGAGCAGGGCGGGTTCGTCGTTGGCGCCGTCGTAGTTGGGTTTCCAATCCACCGTGCCTTCGTCGAGCTCGGCGAGCAGCAGTTCGGCAATCGGCGTCAGGCGGGCTTCCGTGTAACGCATCGCCGCCGCGTTGTCGCCGTCGCGCGAGCCGAAGTTGCCCTGGCCATCGACAATCGGGTAACGCAGGCTCCAGTTCTGCGCCATGCGCACCATCGCGTCATAGACCGATGAGTCGCCGTGCGGGTGGTATTTACCGATCACGTCACCGACGACCCGCGCCGACTTCACATGGCGTGGGCTCTTGAACAGGCCCATGCGGAACATGGCGAAGAGAATGCGCCGTTGTACCGGCTTCTGGCCATCGGCCGCCGAGGGCAGGGCGCGGCCGGTGACGACGCTCATCGCGTATTCGAGATAGCGGCGGGCGGCGTAATCGGCCGGTGTCGGAATGTCCGGCGCGGCGCCGCTGGCGGCCGGGGGCAGCTCGGGCGGTAGCGCCGGGGGCAAGGCGCTGCCTTCGCCTGGTTGTTCCGGCTTTAATGTCGATGCGGCATTCGGGGTGGTGGCCAGGACCGTCAGCGTGTCGTCTGCGGTCGCGTTGTTACTGAAAAGATTGAGTTGATCTGTCATGTGGCAATTTTCCGGGAACGTGGGCAAGGGATGCCCGGCGTTGGATTTCGAGCGCGATGTTACTCGAAGTTCCCGATGCGGTCTTGCCGGGAACTGCGCTAAGCTTGCCGCCCTCTTTCGGGAAAGCTGACCATGAAACTGCATCAATTCGCCATCGGCGCCCGCTTCGAATATGAAGGCAAGATTTTTACGAAAACCGGGCCGATCACCGCCTCGGCTGATCATGGCGGACAGCAGATGATTCCGCGCTATGCCAATCTCAAACCGTTCGAATTGCCGGAACCGACGATGGCGCCCGGCGTGGCGGTGCGCAAGCTTGACCCGCTGCGGGTGCGCAAGTCCTTCGATGCTTTTTACGAAACCTGTCTGAAACATGTTCCGCCGACGGCGCATGATGAACTGAACGCCGCCCGTCAAGCCTTCTTCAGCGGGCTGAAATAAGCCCAGGTTTCAGCACGATAATCGGCTCTCCCGGCGAGGCCGAAAAGCCTTGTTGAATTCGCCCGTTTTTTCCGGTTGACCGCAGCAGAAGGGTAAAAAGCGATCCATCGGGTGTTCAGAACAGCGAATCCGGCTGATTATCTGCGGCTTACGCCTTGGCTCGGCCCCGTTTCAAGTCCGCATGTTGACTACGCTGGCAAGGGAATTGAAGCCCGCTTCGGGGTTGAATATCGTCTTAATTCTTGGCTAAAACCAGCAGCTCTGTATCCGTTAAATAATGGACAGTACCGAAGTCATCGTAGGTGATGGTTACGGTCGCTTTGCCGTCTTTTGTTTCCAGTGCCACATGTTTGACCAGCCCATAGACATCATCGGCATATTCATGGTCCCGGAGAAATGGGCATGATTTCAAATCCACCATTTCGCCGACTTGGAGGTCTTTAGCCAGAACGTTAATCAAAACCTGGTCAAGTTCTGGTTCGGTGCTCGTCTCTTTGTTGCTGGCAAGAAGCCTGATTTGTTCGGTGAGCTCCGAAGCGGTTGCATTGCCACCGCCATCCATGAGTTCAATCATGCTCCGTAAAATAAGCTCGACGTGTTGGATTGCCTCGATTTCAACCGTGCTGAGTGTCATGGCGCCATCCTGGGCGCGTTGCGCCAGGTTCGTCAGCGTCATGCATATCTGCTGTGTTGAGGGATCAGTTTCGTCAGCGAGAACAAAGGAAATCGAATTCTGTTTGCTGATGAGGTCAATGACCTCTTGAGGAATTTTATCGAAGGATTGCATCTGCTCAGGCGGCTCAATGGCGGGTTCATCTAACAGTTTTTTATTATCTCTTTGTCGCAAACGCCATCCAAGGTTTTTTTCCGGAAGATCGAGCGATCGAAATGAGAAATAGCTTCTCTGAAGTCGCTATGCCCTAATTGGGCCTGACAGATTTCGATTCGATCAGCAGTCAATTTCCATTTGTTTGATCTGCATTGGAGTATCGCTGGTAGGCGTTCGCTAGGCTGGGCAGCTTCTGCTCAATGTTTTCAGGCCTGCCATGATCATCCAGCCATTTAGCCTTGCCACTCTCAAACAAGCGCTCGTTGAAGGCTGGCGGATGGCTAATGCGACGCGTGTGGTCAGCGTTGTTTACTCGCTGATTTTCGTGCTGGGCGGAGTGCTGATTATTGGTGGCTTGCTGGCGCAGGGTTTGACGCCATTCGTGATTGCCGCAGCGGGGGCTTTCATGCTGGTCGGGCCGGTGATTCTGGCCGGCTTCTTCGGCATTGCGCAGGCTTTTGAGAGTGGTGAAGTGGTCACACCTAGAGCCGTGATCGCCGGTTTTCGCCATGCGGCCGGGGCACTTTGGGCATTGTCTCTGGTTTGCGGCCTGCTCTTCATGATCTTCGTCACCGACGCAGCGATTCTCTATGCCTACATGGTTGGTGGGGCGCCGATCTGGCTGGTCGATCTGCTGCCGGCGGCGATGAATGTGGTCAAGTTTGTCAAATGGGCCGGGGTTTCCGGTTTTGTCGTGGCTTTCCTGCTCTTCGGGATTTCAGCGTTTTCAGTACCTTTATTGTGTGAGCGGCGAACGGGTCTGGTTGGTGCAGTGGTGATCAGTGTGCGCGTTGTTTTCGGCAATTTTCTGGTCGCGATTTTTTGGGCTTTTTTGCTGTCGACCGTAACCATTGCCAGCGTGTTGCTCTTGCCGCTGCTGCCCTTGACTCTGCCCTGGCTGGCCTACGCCAGTCGCGCCCTTTACCGGCAAGTGCTGCCTACGGCTTAAGGCAAGGGTGTTGCACTGCGGCAAAGGTATAATCGCGACCTTTCCGCTTTCCTGACCGCCGCCGTGACTGCCCTCGACACTGAAATTGCCCGCCGCCGTACATTCGCCATTATTTCCCACCCCGACGCGGGTAAAACCACGCTGACTGAAAAGCTGCTGTGGTTCGGCGGCGCCATTCAGGTGGCTGGTGAAGTCAGGGCCCGCAAGGCTTCGCGCCATGCGACTTCCGACTGGATGGAAATGGAGAAGCAGCGCGGCATTTCGGTGACCTCGTCGGTGATGCAGTTCCCGTACCGCGAATGCATGATCAACCTGCTCGACACCCCCGGGCACGAGGATTTCTCGGAAGACACCTATCGCACGCTGACCGCCGTCGACTCGGCGGTGATGGTGATCGACTCGGTGAATGGCGTCGAAGCCCAGACCATCAAGCT
>JAUYQT010000771.1 GCA_030697085.1 Azonexus sp.
GCCATCGATGGCACGATTGCCGTGGTCGAAGCCCTCAAGGCACGCGGTGAAAGTCTCGATTTCTGCATTATCGGCGAACCAACCTCGGTCGATACGCTTGGCGACATGATCAAAAATGGCCGCCGTGGCTCGCTTTCCGGCAAGCTGACGGTGAAGGGTATTCAGTGTCACATTGCCTACCCGCACCTCGGCAAAAACCCGATTCACCTCGCCGCGCCCGCCATTGCCGAACTCACTGCGACGGAATGGGATCAAGGCAACGAATATTTTCCGCCAACCACCTGGCAAATTTCCAATATCCACGGCGGCACCGGCGCGACGAATGTCATCCCGGGCAGTGTCGAAATCAAATTCAATTTCCGCTTTGCCACCGCCAGCACGGTCGAAGGACTACAGCAACGCCTAACTGGCATTCTCAACCAACACGCACTCCATTACGACATCGAATGGACGCTCGGCGCTCGCCCCTTCCTGACCAGTCGCGGACCACTGGCCGATGCCGCCAGCCAGGCCATCCGCGAAGTCTGCGGTATCGAAACCGAGCTTTCAACCACCGGCGGCACTTCGGATGGTCGTTTTATCGCACCGATCTGTACTCAATTACTGGAGATCGGCCCGGTCAATGCAACCAGCCACAAGATCGACGAATGCGTCGACATCACCGCCCTGCCCAAGCTTTCCGCCATTTATTGCCGCATCTTGCGGCAGTTATTAGTTGCTAGCGGTTAGTCGGTAGCAAAAACACCCTGCTCTCGACTGGCGACTAATAACTTATACCTAGCGACTAAAAAATGACTATTGCAGCCCAAACCGAACTCCACACCGTTCGCGACTATCTCCGTTATGCCGTCAGCCGTTTCAACGCTGCCGAGCTATTTTTTGGCCACGGCAGCGACAACGCCTGGGACGAAGCCGTCTATCTAACGCTGCACACTTTAAACCTGCCGCTCGATCGCCTCGAACCCTTCCTCGACGCTCGCCTGCTGCCGCATGAGCGCGAAGCACTGCTGGAAATTTTCCGGCGCCGCTGCGAAGAGCGCCTGCCAGCCGCCTACCTGACCCAGGAAGCCTGGCTTGGCGAGCACCGTTTTTACGTCGACGACCGCGTTATCGTGCCGCGTTCTTTCATTGCCGAATTACTCGGTGAGCAGCTGACACCGTGGATCGAAGATCCCTGGGCGATTGAATCCGCACTGGATTTATGTACTGGCTCCGGCTGTCTGGCGATTCTCACCGCCCTCGCCTTCCCGGAAGCCCAGGTTGATGCGGTCGACCTGTCAAATGATGCAATCTCCGTCGCCGAGCGCAACATCGCCGACTATCACCTCAATGACCGAGTGCATCCGATCCTGTCCAACGCCTTTACCGAACTCAAGGGCAAGCGCTACGACCTGATCATTTCGAATCCACCTTACGTCGATGCCAAATCGGTCGCCGCGCTGCCGCCAGAATATTTGCACGAACCCGAAATGGCGCTTGGCTCGGGCGAAGATGGCCTTGACTTCACCCACATCATCCTTCGTGAAGCGAAAAAACATCTGACACCGACAGGTCTGCTCGTCGTAGAAATCGGCCACAACCGCGAGGCACTCGAAGCGGCGTATCCAACGCTGCCCTTCATCTGGCTCGACACGACCGCTGGCGACGAGTTCGTCTTCCTGCTCAACGCCGCCGACTTGGTGGCGTGAACACACTATACAAACTACCCAGCCCGTTCGAAACTGAAACCGGCACCGTATTGTTGCTCGAACCAAGCTGGGCCAAAGAAGGTGAATTACGCGCCCAACTGCTCGACGAAAGCTACCCCAAGCCCTTCGTCGTCGATGATGGAAAATCGCGCTTTCTCTACTTCAATGTTTGCCTGATGCAGAGCGAAATGTCGCTCAAGACACCGAACGACCTGAGCCTGCGCTACACGCAGAAAATGATGGGATTTCTGCTCTTCCACCCGCGCCCCAAACGCATCGCCCTGATCGGCCTGGGCGGGGGCTCGCTGATCAAATTCTGCTACCACCGCATGCCGGGAACGCAGCTCACCGCCATCGAACTTGATCCCCACGTCATTGCCTTGCGCGATGTTTTCCTGCTGCCGGAAGATGGACCACGCCTGCAAGTGCTCAATATTGACGGTGCTGAATATCTCGAACAGGCCGAAAAAGGCATTGATGTGCTGCTGGTCGACGCCTTCGACAAAACCGGTTTTGCCCCCAGCCTGGCCAACCGCGAGTTCTTTGAAAGTGCATTTACCAAGCTCGGCGGAAACGGCGTCATGGTCATCAATCTGGCCGGCGAAAAAGACACCTACGCCGGCCTGATCGGCGAAGCCATGCATGTTTTCGACGACCAGGTCATCGTTATTTCAGTACCGGAAGACGGCAACCACATCCTCTACGCCTTCAAGGAACGCTACTTCGAACCGCGCTGGCGCTGGTTGCACAATTACGCCAAGGAACTGCGCGCCAAGTTCGGCCTCGATTTCCCGGCGTTCGTACAAAAAATGGAACGCTCGAGCAAGCTCGGCCTCGCCCGCCGGGAAGCTGTTCGCCGCCGCTAACAAGCGTTGCGTTTCAGCTCAATCTTCACTAATTTCAACGGCGCTATAGCACGGCACCAGATCGAATAATTCGACAATGTCGGCATTACGCATGCGGACACAGCCATGCGAACCGGGAATCCCCATTTCAGCGGTATCCGGGCTGCCGTGAATATATACATAACGGCGCATGGTATCGACGCAACCCAAACGGTTACATCCCGGCTCACAACCTGAAAGCCAGAGGATGCGGGTAAGAATCCAATCACGATCGGGAAACTGCGCCAGCAGGGCCGGCGCCCAGATTTCACCGGTCGGACGGCGGCCGACAAAGACCGCGTTAAGCGGTTGACCAGCACCGATTTTGGCCCTGATTTGGTGTCGACCGCGGGGCGTCTGGTAACTCCCGGCTAGCTCTCCAACGCCGGCCTTGGCGGTCGAAATCGGGTACTCGCGCAGCACTTTTCCGTCATCATCGAGCACCGAAAGTATCTGGCGAGCGACAGAAATCAGCAACCTCATGGCGCCTTCTTTCGCCGGCCAGCAAAAAACTGCGAGAGCAAACGGCTACATTCGTCAGCCAGTACGCCCCCCTCCACCGTCGCATGGTGATTCAGGCGCTCCACTCCGAACAGATCAACAACGCTGCCATGAACGCCCGTTTTCGCATCGCGCGCGCCATAAACCACCCGGCTAATCCGCGCATGCATGATGGCGCCGGCACACATGGCACAAGGCTCCAGCGTCACGAACAACTCGCAACCGGGCAGCCGATAGTTGTTCAATGTCCGCGCAGCATCACGTAAAGCGGCAATTTCGGCATGCGCCGTCGGGTCGCTCTGACCAATCGGCGAGTTGAAACCGCGCCCAACAATCACGCCCTTTCGCACCACGACGGCGCCAACGGGCACTTCACCAAGACATTCCGCCGCCAGGGCCAGCGAGATGGCTTCGCGCATAAAAAATTCATCGCCAAGCGTCAACAGGGGTTCGCCGGTCATTTCCACTTTATTGAGAAAACATGGGGGCTTGCGTTCATCGATAAAAATATGTCAACAATTTGAAAGAAAATCACCGCGCATTGCGCCGCACCATACCCGCCAATATTAAAAACATATCGCCAATGCGCTCAGCTGTTTTGCGTTATTTACCGAGATAATTTTCTTCGGAAAAAATAACGTTGGTCATTCTAGATGAAAGGAAGCCTGCAAGCACCAGTAGGCAAAGAAGCCCTGGCCCCGCTGCGTTTGAACTCATTGGCGGATCATGACTCAAACAGCCTATGAAAACAGCTGAACAACTGGCGGAACTCTTTCCGCGCGACGATGAAATTCCTGATGAGTGCCGCATCCTGGCACCGATCCATCAGCGCACCATCCTGATCAATGGCGAGATGCAGATCTGGGGCGGTGAGACGCGCGCCGTGTATTCGCCGGTCTGTGTCCGCGGCGCCGATGACAGTCTGAGCCATGTCGAACTCGGCAGTTTTCCGGTGACTGGCACCGCCGAGGCCGATGCCGCGCTGGCCGCGGCAGTGAGCGCGTACAACTACGGCCGCGGCAATTGGCCGACCATGCCGGTGGCCGAACGCATTGCCTGCGTCGGCAATTTCACCAACCAGATCCTCGCCCACCGCCGCGAAATCGTGAACCTGATCATGTGGGAAATCGGCAAGAGCCTGGCCGATTCGCAGAAGGAATTCGACCGCACCATCGCTTACATCAGCGCCACGATCGACGAGTTGAAACGGCTCGACAACCGCAATTCGCGCTTCGAGATCGCCGAGGGCACCATCGCCCTGATCCGCCGTTCGCCGGTCGGCATCACGCTGTGCATGGGGCCGTACAACTACCCGATGAACGAGACCTTCAGCACGCTGATTCCGGCGCTGATCATGGGTAATGTCGTGCTCTTCAAGCCGCCGCGCTTCGGCGTGCTGCTTTACTACCCGATGCTCGAAGCCTTCCGTAGCGCCTTTCCGCCCGGCGTCATCAACATTGTCTATGGCGAAGGCTCAGTCGTCGTGCCGCACATCAAGGCTTCCGGCCAGGTCAAT
>JAUYQT010000822.1 GCA_030697085.1 Azonexus sp.
GCCTGCATGACCTGATCCTCAGCGTCGGCCACGCCTTCGAGATTTCTGCCGTGGCGATTACGCTGGCCATGCTGTTCACCTGGATCGAAAAATTTCTCAGCACCCGGCTTTACCGGCGGGTTGAAGCACTTTGCCAGGCGCTCGACAGCCTCTTTGAAAGCGGTGTGGGTGAGGAATATCTGGCGCGGCTGGTGTGCGCCAGCGAAGCCTCCCTGGCCCAGGGCAAGCAATTCAATCAAGCGCTGGTCGGCGAACTGCGTCAGAGCATGGAAAATCTGCTCGCCCAACAGCAAGCGGCAGCCGTGCAACAGCAGCAGGCGCTGGCCAAACAACTCGGCGAAGTCATGGCGAAAACGATGGCCGCGACGCTGCACGAACCGCTGCAACGGATGACCGCCGCCATTGAACGTCTGAGTAACAGCCAGGGGGCGACGCTCGGTCAGGCGCTGGCGCAAACCATGCAACGTTTCAATCAGCAGCTCGATCAAACCTTCGGTCAACGTCAAAATCAGCTCGAAAATCTCCTCGCCAAAACCAGCTTGTCGCTAGCGGGGGTGGCTGAGCAACTAGGCACTGTCAGTACCCGGCTGGAAGCCGCCGGGCAGGGCGCCTTCCAGTCGGCCGCCGGGCAATTTCAGAGCGCCAGCGGCGAGGTGCAGCGCAGCAGCGAAGCCTTTGGCCGTACCAGCAACGACATGGCGCAGGCTGCCGCAGCGATGACCGAGGCGGCGAAAACGGCGAGCCAGTCGCTGATCGAACAGGGTCGCCTGCAGGAATCAATCGCCCGTATGGTGGCTGATCTGCGCGGCACGGTTGAAACCGCCCGGCGCGATGCCGCGCTGACCAGCGAACTGGTCAGCCGCCTGGAAAATGGTGCCGATGCGCTGGTGCTGGCCGAAACCCGTGCTGGCGACTATCTGCTTGAGGTTAATGAAGTGCTTGGCCTGGCCCACGCCGCCTTTGCCGACAATATTGAAAAGACGCTAACGCGTGGCAACGGCCAGTTTCAGCGCAGCGTGGTGAGCGCGGTTGAAGCCCTCGAAGGTGCGATTGAGGAGCTTTCCGACACGCTGGCCAGCGAGCGGCGTTAGAGCATGGCGCTTTTCCGCTCCGCCGCCATCGGGCGAAAAAAAACTGATCGTGAAGCCGAGAGTCCCTTCTGGATTTCCTTCGCCGACCAGATGACGGCGCTGATGGTGCTTTTCCTTATTGCGCTGACCGTGACGCTCTATGCCGTTACTGAAAAAGTTTCCGAAGCTGAGCAACAAAAGGCGGCTCGCCAGCAGGACATCGCCACCTTCCTGCAGCGCCTGCGTGAGCTCACGGAAAGCCAGGTCGGTATCTCCTTGCGCGGCACCGCCATCGATTTCGGTGATCGTGCCCGTTTTGAACACAACAGCCACCGTATCAACGAAGCGCAGAGTCGTCTATTGAGCCACTTTGCGCCGCAAGTCCTCGCCCTCGCCCGTGACCCGCTCGGCCAGCGCTGGCTCAAACGCATCAGCGTCGTTGGTTTTGCTGATGCCAGCGGCAACTATCTGCACAACCTCAATCTCAGCCTGCAACGCTCGGAACGGGTACTTTGCGTGCTGCTTGTGCCGCCGCCTGGGGTTGAGCCGCTCTCGGACGCCGAGCGACGTCAGGTCAGAGAACTGTTCATCGTCAGTGGCGCCTCATTCAATAGCCAGAAAAATACGGCGGAAGAAAGCCGGCGTATTGAGTTGCGCCTGGAGTTTTTTGAAAACGACGAAGCGCGACAGCCGCCCGCTCTGCCGGACGGCCTGGTCGACAACCATTGCCCGCTGGACAAGGGGTGACGGCGATGGCGGGGGTAATGCCTGTCGTGATGAGCCATCTCGGGGGGGCGCAAAATATCGCGCTGCTGCCGCTAGCGGTCAGTAAGCCGCCAGCCGCCGCCGAACCAGCCCGGATCAAGGCGATTGAGCAGTTGCGTCAGTTGCTGAATAGCCAGTTTATCGCCCACGACCTGCGCCCGCTTGGTGATGTCGATCTGCTGCAACGCCTGACCACCGCCCGTCAGGCACTCACTCCGCCACGCGGTCGCTATGCCCTGCCGCGTATTGCCCAAGGGGTCATGGCTTTTCGTATGCAAGGACGCCACACGCCCTATCCGGACCTGAAATATGCCTGCTACGGGCTGGCCCGGGCGACCGATTGGGACAATCGCGTCCTGCTCGATGAAGCGCAAAAATGTGATGACCTGCTGGCCGCTGTGGCAGCACTGCGGCCGCTGGATAAGCATGCCTTTGCGGCCTGCTGTCGTGCGCTGCAACGCAGTTGGGACGCCGACATCGCGCCGGCCAGCGGCAAATTGAGCCAGGGCGCCAAGGAAAATGGCCGCAAGCTCGGGGCCTTTCTGGCTCAGGCGAAGCGTTGATCAAGTGCCCGGCGGGTCGCGCCACTCAGCGAATTTCAAGCGCTAAAGCATCGCGGGTTTGGGTAACCCGTCATGGGCAGAAAACCTGATTTCACTGCGTGGCCACATGAAAATCTACCGCTATTTTTAGTCGCCAGCTTTCTGCCCGCCGGGCTGGATTCTCGATGAGCCGCCGACACTCCTTGTTTCCGTGGTTTGGTGCTGGGCCTTGCGTTGCACGATTTCAGCATGCAGCCGGTCCTGGAGGACGACTCTTTTACAGGCTTTTTGGATTGCCTCGTAGACCTTATGGTCCTGAAATGGCTTGAGGACATAGCCTTTTGCCCCGGCCTTGAGCGCATCAAGCACCATTTTTTCCTGGCCGTGCGAGGTGACCATGACGATCTTCGCATCCGGAAACTCGCCCATGATGGCTCGGGTGGCTTCGATTCCATCCATCTCCGGCATCGTAATGTCCATTGTTACCAGATCGGGACGGCAAGCCCTGTAGGCGGCAATGGCTTCCCGGCCGGTCGCTGCAGTCAGGGCAATCTTGTGCCCGAGTTGTTCGAGCATCATTCCCAGTTTGCGGGTAATGATGGGTGAATCATCGACGATCAAAATATTTAACGAATCCATTTCACTCTCACTTAACGTAATCAAGACGTGTATCGAATAATTCCTGAGGCCCAACAAGGCTGATATTCATGCGCCCAAAATCCGTATCCAGGCTGCGCGTGTAAAACATTGCATTTTTCATCCGTCGAATTGTTTTGACGCGATCAAGAATAACCGGCGGGGTCATTGAGATGGGCGGTCCGTTTGCTTGCTGCAAATCAATCGTGCTGTGCCCCAAAATGGTATTCACTGCCTCGCCGGCGGCGGCTTCCCGGTACATTTCAATTTCGTCAGGGGCGACATCGAAATCGGCGGACATGCGCTTGAACAGCGTGTCTATCAATGCATCCTGAAAACTGAAGGCAATCAGCAAATTAACGCCCCCACCCATCCCGATGATTGCTGTCATATCGAGTAGTGTCAGCGAATCCAGGTCACCGCTCTCCGACTTGGACTCCGTCACGTTGATGCCGTATTCGCTATTGAAGTAGCTTTGGGTCCTGCCAATGGCGGACTTCATTACCGGCTCGACGTCCTTGGTGAGTTTTTTGTCTAGCATGGTCTTGACTCCAGGCTCAGGTTTCCAGGTGCCAGCGGCAAAACGAACAGGAATTCAGTCCCTTGCCCGGCCACCGTTTTGACCACGACCTCACCGCCCATGGCGATGGTTTCACTCAATACCGCGGCAAGACCGACGCCACGGCCAGCCAGCGCGGTGACCTCTTGCTGGGTGCTGATACTATCCATGAAGATCAATTTGGCAATTTCATCATCCGAAACCGCCAGCACGTCGCTAGCGTCATAAATTCCGGCGGCCACCACGCGCTGGCGCAATCCCTCCAGATTGATACCGCCACCATCGTCTTCAATGGACAGTTTGATCTTCTTGCCATCCTGCGTCACGCTACAGATGATTTTCCCAATCTCATCCTTTTCCGCCTCCCAGCGCGCCTCGGGAGTTTCTATGCCATGCGCCACCGCGTTGCGAAAGACATGGACAAGAGAGCGCAGAAAAGGCCGATAGGCGTTCGGGTCAATCCAGACATCACCCCCGCCCTTGACGACAATAGGCGCCACTTCCTTTTCCAGACGTTTTGCTGTCTGACTCACCAGCCCATCAAAGCCGGTCAGCACATCCCTGAAGGACACCTTGCGCAAGGTGCCGATCTCCTCAAGCAAATGACGTATCTCGGCAATCGAAATGTCGATTGCCTCGCCACGCAGGAGACGCGTTGCCAGTCTTTCCAGCTGCATCGCCTGGCCTTCAGACAAGGCAAAGCTTTCTCCGTGCAGCAAAAATCCCTCGCCCAGCGCATCCGAAATCAACGAGAGATCTTTCTCGAACGATGCCTGCAAGGCTCCAGAAGAAAACAGGCTGACCATTTGCTGCGTGGTCAAACGCTCACCACAGGCAAGGGCCTCTGACAAGGCACTCTCGAGGGAGTGCAGCGCCCCGGGTGTGCCAGGAAAACTGAACTGGCTTAACAACCCCTTGTAGGTATGAATTTCCCGATAAAGTTCTTTGGCGACCACCTCGGGAGCGACCGTTCCCTGGAGAATTCTGGATAAATCCAGCGTCAGAAAATCACGGAAGCCGTTGATCGTGTCGAAAAAATTACGGCTGTCTGAAACCGCCATCACAATTAATTCGAGGCGGCAGCGCTCGCTGTCAAGCATGGCCGCCATCTGCCGTTCAGCGGTAATGTCGGTCAAAACGACCATGAATTTCCCGTTATCGAGAATTTTGTATTCTGCCTTGAGCAATACCTCGTCACGCTGAATTTCAGTCGGCAACAAGGAGAGCATGCATTCACGGATGTCAGCGTCGGACTCCGCCAGCACCGAGGCGATCGTCTGATCAAAAAAACCTGCCTTGGTGGCATCTTCGTGAAAGAACACCTCGGCGGCATTTCGTCCTGCCGGAGACTCTCC
This sequence comes from Azonexus sp., assembly GCA_030697085.1. GTDB lineage: Bacteria > Pseudomonadota > Gammaproteobacteria > Burkholderiales > Rhodocyclaceae > Azonexus. The sequence goes on from JAUYQT010000822.1 coordinate 4,928, forward strand.
AAGCATGGCCTCACAGGCGCGACTGTATTCGGCCGACACGATCAAATCGGCGCCAAAAGAGAGAAAGCCCTGGCCGGAGTTATCGAGCAAAATGGCCACATGTTCGCGCTGGGCTTCTGCCGCCTCCTTGGCGTGAACCAATTCAGCCTCGGTCAGTTTGCGTTCGGTAATGTCGATATAGCTGGTAACAAATCCACCGCTGGGAATAGGCGTGCCGCGAATTTCAAGCCAGCGTCCGTTCGGCCGCAGGCGCTCAATGTGATGAGCCTGAAAGTTATTGGCCCGCGTCACGACCGCCCGTACCTGTTCTTCCGGATCACCGGGGCCGTATTCGCCCCGGTTAACATTGAAGCGCGCCAGCTCTTCGAAATGAGCCCACCCCTTGGCAAACAGGTCAGCGGGGAAATCGAGCAAGTTGATGAACTGCTCATTGAAATTGGTGAACCTGAGATCGGTATCGCACAACGAGATACCTCCGGGGAAGTTATCGATGATGGTTTTCATCACGTCACGTTGCCGGGTTAGCAGTTCCTCCGTCTGCTTCTGCTCGGTAATGTCTGTGTAGGTGGTCACAAACCCCGAGATTTCCCCACCGAATTTGAAGGGAAACCCTTCCACCAGAACGCTACGTCCACCGCTCATCTGACGCTCAAAACGATGCGGCAAAAATTCGCGGGCACGGGCGACGATGGCCTGCACCTGCTCCTCCGGGTTGCCCGGGCCGTACGCACCGCGTGCCGCATTGAACTTAATAAAATCCTCAAAATAGGCGTGTCTGAAAACCATGTTTTGGGGAAAGTCGAGAATCTCGTGAAAGTTCCGGTTCCAGAGAATGAGGCGAAGATCCTTGTCGATGACGCTGACCCCCTGCGGCAGGGCATCGAGCAGGGTCTGCAATTGCGCGATCAGCTTTTCATGATCGGCTTCACGATGCTTTTCGTGGGTGATGTCCTGCAGGGTGCCGGCAAAACCGGGTAAGCCGTGAGTCGGCTCGATCGGGGCGCCGCGAATGAGAATGTAGGATGTTTTCCCGTCGCTGCTCACCAACTTGAGTTCGGTATTGAAAGGCAGGTGATTGCTCACCGCTTGATCGAGGGTCGTCTGGAAGCGCTTGCGCTCAAGAGCATTCAAGAGGTCCATCAACGATCGGGAAGTCGAGCAAGCAACACCGGCAATTGTGCTGAGCAAACCCAGCGATGCCTCGGTGAGAGAAATCTTCTTTTCTTCGTGGTCGTATTCCCAATAACCGATGCGGCCAATGCGCTGAATCAGTTCAAGTTGGTCACGTTCACGACAACTTCGGCAATTCTCTGTTTTCACACAGTCTCCTCGAGAGGACATGAATACATACGACTCTTGACAGCGACAATCAGGATACGCCGAGTTACGCCCGTTTTTGGTGCGTCGCTACGGTCAACCGAAAAAAACAGGCAAAATCTGCGATGAGACGGTGCCGGTTTGGTCAGCGTGCAATGGCCGTCAGCTGCTCCGGACGCGAAACCAGCCGGCAATGCTGCGCCGTGTGCGATGCGCCGTCAGCACCTCGTGGGGAAACGATTCGCTGAGAAAGATGATCATGGTGCCGAAACTTGGGTTGACCGTGGCGATGATCGTTTCCCCTGTGGCCTCAAACAAGCGCAACTCTCCGCCATGGCTGGTTTGCCAATCGTCGTTCAGGTAAAAAACGGTCGATAGAATTCGATTTTTGGCGCCCTGCAAGACATCGGAATGTTTGGCGTAGCCGGCGCCGGCGCCATAAATCGCGTAGTGGCTTTCAAAGTCGAACAAGCCCAGAAAGAGGGCCGCGTTAAGTCCGCTACGCAGCGCTTCCATCCAGGTCAGGTAGACGAAATCGCTGCTGTTCGTGTCGTCCAGCCAGCTGATCATATCGCCACGAAGTGGGCTGAGGTGTTTTTGCGTCGCCCCTCGGCCAATTTTCGCCGCCTTGAAACGGGCGCTGCCATCATCCTGGCAGCGCGCAAACAGCAAGTCAGACAAGGGCTTTTGCAGGGGGGCATCTAAAACGATGTAGCCCACCCGGGTTAAATGTTCGGCAATTTCCGCAATATTCATTGCGTCGGCAAATTGGCGTTGCCGCTTACCGTTTCCTGAAGGGCTTCAAGGTCGAAATGGCAAGGCGCCAGGAGCAGATGCGCCAGATGCTCGGGGTCGTTTGATTGCATGTGTTCGGCAAAGCTCGCCAGTTGTGCATCGTTGTCCGCCGCCAGCGTTTCGATCAGCGCCTTGGCGGCTTCGCGCGGATTCGCCCCGCCGACGACGTAAGTCGGACTGGTTTTGTAGTGCGACAACAGTTCGGCGCGATGCGTCAGGTAAAGCGGGCTGCGCCGGGTGAATTCGACCTCGGCCTGCTTGGCGGCGATTTTGGCATCCATTTCGGCGTCACTTTCGCGGTAGTGCTCCTGCTCCGCCTCGCTCCAGTGCGGCTTGTCGCCATGCGTGACGCGCAAGGTGGCGAAAGTGCCCTGGAGAACAATTTGCGAATGCGTCCCGGCATCGCGGAAAACATGCACCAGATCCTTGCCGTGGCCTTCCTTGCCGACATAGCGAATGCTCGCCGTGATCCGTCGTGGATTGAAGCGGAACTGGCGGGCGCAGGCGGCGCGCAGGAGATCGAAGAGTTCATTGGTTTTTGCGGCGGCGCTCATGCGGTGATCCTTTCGCTCAGGCTTTATTGCTGCGAGTGCAGCGCCGGCCCAATGGCTGCCACGAGCATACGCCTCTCGGGTCAGGCGTATTGAATTTGATGTGGCGAGCGACACAATATCGCGGCGGGCAGGCCTGGGCAGGCCTGGGCAGCGCCATGGCTGCGATCAGGAAAACCACGGCTGGACGAAGAAAAATCGAGTCCGTGGCTGGTCCGGGAGGCAAAAAAGAACGGCTACGGTCAACCGCAAAAAACAGGCAAAAACTGCATTTATTTCACATAACCCCAGCTTTTCAGTCGGCTATACGAATACTCCGCCGCCTTGCCCTGCTGGCTACTTTTCAGATACGCCGCGAAGTGCCGGGCGGCTTCCTGACGTTTGCCCTGGCCTTCCAGCGAAATGCCTTTCAGGAAGGTGATGCCGGTGTCGCCGGGTAGCAAGCGGTCATAGCG
>JAUYQT010000029.1 GCA_030697085.1 Azonexus sp.
TCCGGAAGGCATTGCCCAGCTCGCCCGGCAATTCCTGAAAAACCCGCAGGAAGTGAAGCTGCTTGAACAGCACGCTGACAACAAGATCCGCCAGCGCTTCTACGAAGTGACCAATGAAAACCGTCTGGATGCGGTTGCCACCTTGCTCAAACATTACCGCCCGTTAAGCACGCTGGCGTTCTGCAACACCAAGCAACAATGCCGCGACTTGCTCAATGTGCTGCGCCAGAACGGCATTCAGGCGCTGACTCTGAATGGCGATCTGGAACAGCGCGAGCGTGATCAAGTGCTTGTACAGTTCGCCAACAACAGTTGTTCAGTCCTGGTGGCGACCGATGTTGCAGCGCGCGGCCTCGATATCGCGCAACTGGAAGCCGTGATCAACGTCGACGTAACGCCTGATCCGGAAATCCACATACACCGCATTGGCCGCACCGGCCGGGCCGATCAGCAGGGTTGGGCACTCAGCCTTTACAGCCCGGCCGACCGCCGCCGTCTCGCCACCATTGCCGAGATGATGGGCAGCAAGCTCGACATACATCAGCTCGGCGAACTGCCGAAAGCTGACGAAGCCCCATTGGTGCCGCCGATGGTCACCTTGCTCATCCTCGGTGGCCGCAAGGACAAAATTCGTCCCGGTGATGTCCTCGGCGCACTGACCGGCGAAGCAGGCTTGACTGCTCAGCAGGTTGGCAAGATCACCGTGACCGATCAGGCGACTTATGTTGCCGTCGCCCGCGATATCTATCGCGATGCGGTGCGCAAGCTTTCTGCCGGCAAACTGAAAGGCAAATCGGTCAACGTCCGGGCGCTCTAAAAACGCAATTTTTTAGCGTTTTTTCGCGTTGACCGCGCCCGACACAAAATCCCCCTGGGGAACAGCAACGCTAGCCACCGACCAGAGCGCTCGCCCGGTCACCTCAAGGTGACTGAGGTAAGCCCTCAGGTCAAATTCCAGCTGGAAATAATTCGGTTCCATGTGCTGACAAAGTTGATAAAACGCCTTGTCGTGATTGCGTTCCTTCATGTGTGCCAATTCGTGCACAACAATCATGCGCAGGAATTCCGCCGGCGCTTCCTTGAAGATTGTCGCCACCCGAATCTCGCGCTTGGTTTTCAGCTTCGCTCCCTGCACCCGCGAAATCGTCGTATGCGTGCCGAGCGCCTGCTTGATCACCTGCAGTTTGCTGTCGAACGCCACCTTGCTCAGTTGCCCGACACCGCGCAGATAATCATCTTTAATTTCATGCACATAGTCGTAAAGCGCCTTGTCGGAACGTACCGCGTGCGCCTGCGGATATTTTTTCAGCAGCACTTCGCCCAGTTTGTCGTGTTCAATTAGCTGCTGCACTTGCGTTAT
>JAUYQT010000033.1 GCA_030697085.1 Azonexus sp.
CGACAGCACCGAAATCAACCCCTCAAAAACAGGTAAAATCCACCTCGCTTTAAGCCCCGATTTAGCCCGTTTTTACTTCTTCAAACTGGCTCCATTACGCCGATCATCGGTGGCTCCATAATGCCGGTCAATGACACCTGACCACCGGCAATTCGTGGGATTTGTCGATCATCGTTTTGCGCTCGCATCGCCGATGCGACCGAGCGCGACGGCCAAAAAATCAATCTCCAGCGCCTGCTGGCCGATTTTTGCATGCAAATCCTTGAGATCCGGCGTGGCCGCTTGCTTCTCACTGGCCGTCGCGAAAACGCCCGAGGCGTTCTCCAGCAACTGCGTTTTCCATTGCGTGATTTGATTCGGGTGAATGTCAAACTTCTCCGCTAACGCGGCTAGTGTCTCATCACCCTTGAGGGCGGCAATAGCCACTTTCGCCTTGAAGGCTGCTGTGTGGTTACGGCGGGGTCTTCTCATTGTTTCTGCTCCTTGGCAGGCGATTTCCATCGCCTATTGAAGCAGAGATTTCACTTAACCAGCTGTCCGGATTCGCGGGGCCTCCTCTTTTTGTCGAAGCCCTGGTTGAAGGGCAGCACGATCAGGAAAGCGGTAAGTATCTGAGCTCCTTGCAGCAAAATCCGCAATTCCTGCAACATGTCGTCCAGGCCTCCCTCTTCGGAAGCTTCTCTATCACTTACCTTGGGTTCAGCCTTGGGTTTGGTATCAACGTTTTTGATTTTTTACTTTTTTGTAATTCGTAATTCGTAAGGCTGAACGCGCAGCGGTTCCGCCGGATGAAACCATGCGGCGGAACCCGAAATGACGGTACCTTATTGCTGCTAGCTCTTGGCATTACTTTGTGGCACGAAATTTGGGCGCCAAGATGAATGACCGTAACTTTGATGACGGGCACCTGGAAAGTGGGCGTGGCTAGCGATCATTACTTACTCTCCTTCAACTCAGCCATCACACATTCGGCTTTTGCGTCGCAGAATTTGTTGGTCACACCGCAGAAACAGTATTCGTTGTCGGGGTGGGTGCAGCCATATAAGCAAGTCTCGCCAACTTCATCGCCGTAATAATCTTCGTAATCTTCATATCGACAGTCCCAATAATTAATGATCATTTGGTCGCTTGGTGAAAGGCTATGACTTCATCGTAGAACAAATGCAGCACCGTCTCTGCCTGAACTGCGAGTTCGGCACCCACCATTCAGAATCCCTTAAGTTTTCTCCCCTAAACTGATTTAAAGGCAATGGGCGCTTTCTCCGGCTGTGGAGAGTCGGCACTGGCGTCTCGTTCATCTTTCAGGAAAAGGGGCGGCATGACTGCCATATCAAAAACCTCTATTCAGTCGATTCCGCGAATTTCTGATAGCCCAAGCAGCCAGCCCAACAAAGGCGCAAGTGCCGATAATTTCGCGACGGCCCTCTCTCAGGCATTGAGCAAAAGAGGCGAAACCAGCCCCTCCGGGTTTTCAAAGCACATACCTATTGCAGACGCCGCTCATATCCCAGATGGATTCCAAGAGCGAGCCTTGGATGTTCGCGTCTATCGTCAACAATTAATTGCGGCCAATATCGCCAATGCTGACACGCCGAACTATAAGGCAGTCGATTTAGATCTACCGCAAGCGCTGGCAAGCGTAATCTCGGAAACAACAGGTCCATTAAGTCTTACGACGACCTCTGCATCGCACCTATCAGAAATAGCTGCACATGGGCAGCAGAGTGCTTTCGTCAAGTATCAGGTTCCGAACCAAGCCAGCGCAGATGGGAATACCGTCGATATGGATGTGGAACGAACCAAATTTGCTGAAAATTCGTTCATGTATGAGTTTTCGCTCAAACGTGTTGGCAAAAAAGAGATGCTGGAGCTACTCGCCAATTTGAAATGAAGAAATTACTCTTCACTCGCAGCTAATCCGCCGAGTCTTTTGCTGGCCACGAAAGTACGGTTGTGAAAATCCAGCACATAGAAGAAGGCTATGAAGGCCAGCACAATTGGTACAAAGCCATATAACGCTGCATCCAGAAGTACATGGAAATAGATCTCAAAATTAGATATGTCGCCCATGGTCATTCCAAAGCTGGAGCATTTCAACTGCAAAGGAGGTTTCTAGCCTTGCAGCGACAGACCCCAAGTTGAAAACTTCGTCTGCCATTCTTGATACGCTGATTTGTATTTTTGTTGGTCAGGCAAATGAATTTCAGGATGGATGAAAGGAAGAAAGACTCTGGATTCCCTCTCTGGAGTCACCGGGGTGAGCACCCAGCGAATATGGGATTGTCACAAACGCCGTGGCCATGACGAAGAAAACAGAGCCTAATACGGCAAGTAACATGGACGTCAAGAACGGGGCTTTGGCGCGTTGCATTTGAGTTTCTTTCATTTAAGTGGGTATGGTTCCACTTTAGGCATACTGGCTTAAGCGCCCATTAACAGGGTCTTAACGGGTCCTTAAGAGCCGGTCGATCTCTGACACCGTCAGCCCGAATCTATTGCGAGCCGCCATTGATGCAAAGGGGTCCATTGCGACTTCCTTGGCTTGGCGCCACACTCCTTGACGACGTAATCCTGAATCAACCCCTTGGCTATTTCGGTTGGAATAGGTGGTACTGGGTGAGCTTCAAAAAGACTGGATACCCCAAACCGCAATTACTCAATTGCTTGTCTCGGCTGAGAATTACTGAGCGCTTTCTTCGTGATCTCAAAAAGAAACAGCATTCCGATACCGATACCCAGCGCCACCATACCGTGGGAAAGTGTTGGCGCCTGAAAAGCAAAAGCTGCGGCAAACACTGGGATACAAATGATGAGCAAGAGCCCCAACAGAGTGCCACCAAGCACCCACGGTACTACGGGTGTCAGGCCGGCAAACATCTGCCGCCACCCTGATTCCGGAGATCGACTCGGAAAAATCAGTGCCGCATTTGCAACAACCAAAACGACGAACGCCAATGCCCTGGCCCCATCAGTGGCAACCCCGTTCGATAAGGACCAGAAATAGAAACTCGCAGCTGCCACCGTCACCAGCCCCCCTTGAGCCAGGCTAAGGATAAGCTGCTGTGTTGAAACCAAATGTTCGCTGACCGAGCGCGGTGGCTGTTCCATTAGTCCCGGGTTGCCGGGTTCTGCTTCGAAGACGATAGAGCATGCCGGATCAATAATCAGTTCGAGGAAAGCGATGTGAATCGGCGCCAGAATCAACGGCATCCCGAACATCACCGGCAGAACAGACAAACCGATAATCGGAATGTGGACTGCCAGGGTATAAACCATCGCCTGCCGAAGGTTGGCAAAAATACGTCGCCCCAGGCGGATGGCCGCAACGATGGCGCCAAAGTCATCTTCAAGCAACACCAGAGAGGCAGCCTCGCGAGCGACATCAGTACCTCGTTTGCCCATGGCAATACCGATATGTGCTGCCTTCAAGGCCGGGGCATCATTGACACCATCTCCCGTCATCGCCACGACCTCGCCATTCGCTTTTAACGCTTCGACAATGGCAAGTTTCTGCTGTGGTGTGACACGGGCAAAAATACTCACTGAGGCGATACGTGCTGAAATTGCCTTCACGTCCATTGACTCAAGTTCCGTGCCGGTAATGACCTCGCGACTGTCAATCCCTGCGCTGGCCGCGATGGCGCGAGCGGTGCGCGGATGATCGCCGGTAATCATGACGACGCGAATGCCCGCTCTCAGGCACTCGGCGACTGCGCTAGGTACTTCGGGGCGGAGTGGATCAGCCAGCCCGATCAGTCCGATAAACTCGAAATCGAAATCATGCTGAATCTCTGGAAAGCCATCCTGAACACCATGTCTGGCCTTGGCCACGCCCAGAACGCGTAAGCCACGATCTGCCATGATCTCTGCTTGCTGAGCTAAATTTCCCCTGTCGGCATCCGACATGTGACAGAGATCCGCAATCGCTTCTGGTGCTCCTTTTGTGGCAACAACATTTTGTTTGCCCGTGTCGTTTTTCCATAGATGCGACATGGCGAGAAGTTCAGGGGAAAGCTCGTACTCCTTTGCCAGAGACCAATTCGGATGCAAGTGATCGGTATCAGCCAGTAAATCGCCAGCAAAACGGTGGAATGCTTGCTCCATCGGGTCATGCGGATCGATTTCGCTGGCCAGAACTGCGTATTCAAGCAACTCGTGATAGGGCTCAGGAAGCCCCGCTCCAGCAATATCCTTGATCTCCAGGAGGTTTCCATCCACCGACAGTGCGGCAACGGCCATGCGGTTCTGGGTCAGCGTTCCTGTTTTATCGACACAAAGAACCGTGGTTTCGCCCAGGGTTTCAATCGCATTGAGGCGTCGCGTCAGTACCTTCTGGCTGGCAATTCGACGCGCTCCCATGGCCAAAAAAATGATCATGATGACTGGAAATTCTTGGGGCAGAATCCCCATCGCCAACGTAATACCAGCTAGCAAGGCATCGAGCCAGCTTCCCCGCAAAGTCCAGTAGAGAAGTGCCAGAGCCAGGCACAAGCCGATGCCAATGACCGCCAGGCGACGCGTCAATAACCCCATTTCATCGCGGAGCGGTGAGGATTCAATCGAGATATCTTGAAGAGACTTGCCAATGCGGCCAAGTTCGGTGGCCCCACCAATGGCGCTGACTTTGATCATCCCCTGACCACGCACGACCAGCGTACCCGCGAAAACGACGCCTCCATCGGCAAACTTCACCACCGCTTCGGACTCGCCAGTCAACATCGATTCATCCGTCGCCAGCTCATGCGCTTGAAGAACAACGCCGTCGGCGGGAATACGGTCCCCTTCAGACAGGATCAAAATATCTTCGCGAACGACTTCGCGGCCGGGAATCTTCGTTGGGTTGCCATCCCGAATGGCCAGCGCCCGCGGACTGGACAGATCACGCAGGGCCTCCAGGGCATTCTCGGTGCGACGTTCCTGCAAAATGGTGATCATCATGATGATCACAACGAAGCCCAGCAGTATCAGCGCTTCGTGGGGGTCGCCCATGGCAAAATAGATTGCGCCAGCACCAAGCAACAAGAGGAACATTGGCTCCCGCGCCACCTCTCCCGCAATGGCGAATACCGTGCGTCGCTGATTGGCTCCTAGTTCATTGGGGCCATCGGCCGCTAGCCGCGCCTTAGCCTCGTCCTGAGTTAGCCCAGAGGGGGGTTCTGTGGTCATGACCGATCAATCATCGTGCCCCTTCTTGCCCCGGCCTTCTCCACCTTTGCCGCCGCGGATGTCATCTTTATCGCCGCTGCGATGACACTCGACACAATTGTCGAACTTGCGGATGCCTTCCTCGATGTGCTCCCGACGGATGTTTTGAAGGGTGTGCTCATGGCATCCGTAGCAGGTGTAGCGACTGTAGTCGTTGCCGGTATGGCAGGTCACACAGCGTGTGTTGTGGTCACGGTCGAGTTTGAAATGCTGGTCATGGTCGAATGTTGCTGGCGTCCATTTCTCTTGAGAATGGCATTGGCTGCAGTTGCCGGTGATCTGCTGGTGCAGCGAGTCGTTGGGTGACTTGTGGCAGGACTGGCAGGCTTCGCGCATGGCTGGCTGCAAGAGGGCGTGGTTGAAATGGCCTTGCAGGCGGAAGCGTCTGACGCCGGCGTGATCGCTATGGCAGGCGACGCACTCCTGAGTAATCAGTTTCTGGTGAAACGCCACGGCAGTCAGCGGTTTGGCGATTGGAAGGCCGGTCGTCGTCAGGCGCCCGATCTCCTCTGGTTTGTGGCAGGTCAGGCAACGTCCGGAATCTGCGCCCAGAAACGCCGTGTGGCAGGCAAAGCAGTCGGATTCCAGCTGCTTGTGGCCAGGAATCAACTTGCCCGGGCCCACCATCAGGTTTGGATAGACGAAAACCAGTACCGTCAGGGCAATCAAATTGACGGCGAGAAGGAACTTGAGAATTTTGCTCATGCCCAGCCCCAGAACATGAAGACGCTGACGATGTGACCGATGGCCAGCACCGCGAAGGCGATAAAGATCGGGATATGAACCTTCCGCCATTGGGTCATGGCATCAAGACTGACCGCATCCCAGAAAACCGCCTGCTCCACCTCGGGGCGCGACAGGCCGCGCAGTTGGTAGCTTTCGCGCTCGCCTTGAACATGGCGGCGTGAGCGATCAAGCAGCAGTTTGCCAACCAGCCCGCTGATCACATTAACGCCCATGGCGATTGTTGCCAGCCAGGGGAGGATGGCGTTGAAGTGAATGCCTGAATGGATCAGGACCATCAAGGAGCCCAGCCAGGCGGTAAATTCATGGAAGGTCAGCAGCGATCGCGGATTTCGCTTCCGTTTGCGCAGGGAATAGATCAGTGAGCCAATGATCAGCAGGGTTCCGGGAATGCCCAGATAGCGACCGACCCAGACCAGGTCCAGTCGATGCAGAAAAAAGTCTCCAGCCAGCGCGGCAATGGCCAGCATGCCGAGCAGAAAGGTGAAGGGCAGAATATGTTGGCGCCAGAGCGAAGTGGTCATTTATGCCTCCAGAGTCACGTTGGCTTTCGGCGTGCAGACGCAGAGCAGACAGGTGCCGGGTTGCGGATCGAATTCAGGCGGCTGACGGTAGGTCACTTCGCCTTGCTGGATTGTTGTCTGGCAACTGCCACAACCACCTGCCCGGCATCCGGAGCTTACCGAGATGCCGTTGGCTTCGGCGAAGTCGAGCAAACTGCCGGACGAGGCTTGCCAGGGAATCTGTTTGCCGGACTGGGCAAAGGTAACGACGATGCCGTCCTCTGCCGTTGAGCCAGGCGCTTCCGATGCTTGGGCAGCGGAAGATTTTTTGCGCTTGATCGATGCCGGTCCAAAAGCTTCAAAATGGATGCGCGATTCTGGCACTCCCCAATCTTCCAGTCCGGGCACCAGACTTTCCAGCATGGGCGTCGGGCCGCAGATATAGAAGTGATAAGGTTTGAGGGGCAATTCCTTGCGCAGCAGCGCTACATCAATCCGCCCGTGGTAAATGAAGGCGTTGTCAGCCGTGTTTTCTGGCTGCGGGTCGCTGAAACACAGGCGCAGATGGAAGTTCGGATGCGCTGTGGCCAGGGTTTCCAGATGCGCCTGCATGACCAGCTCCTGTCCATGGCGCACGCCATAGAACAGCCAGACTTCACGTTCCGGCTGTTCAGCCAGGCACCAATTCACCATGCTCAGCATGGGCGTAATGCCGATGCCGCCACCGATCAGGACCACTGGTGCTGTGCCGCGGTCAATGTGGAAATGTCCTGCCGGGGCACGTACCTGGAGAAGGTCGCCGACCCCCACCTGGTCGTGGAAGTGGTTGGAAGAACGCCCAGGCGGGACGGGGCTTCCGCTCGGGGCTGGCACTCGCTTGATTGACACCCGATAGCGCTCGCGGCCTGGTGCATCGGAAAGCGAATAACAGCGAATGATTTGTTCGCTGCCTCCAGCCTCCATCGGCAGATCAAGGCGAAAAGTCAGAAACTGTCCCGGCAGAAAGCTGGGCAATACCTGTCCATCTTCCGGGGTAAGGTAGAAGGAGCAAACGGACTGTGCCGCATCTTCAATGACGCGATGATCAACTCTGAATGCGCGGTAGCCTTGCCAGGCGGCGACGTACAAATCTTCGGCATCTGATTGACCAGCGACAGCATCCGCTTGGGAGGCGCCCGCAGTACCGCTGGATAAAGCCAGGAACCTCTGCCAGTGACGCCAGAAGCCAATTCCAAGAAAGATGGCAACCTGGAACAGAATGCCTGCGCAAATCCAGAGGAATAATGACAGCGAGGTCATGCTGCGATGCCTTCGTCCAGCAAGCTGGAAACTTTGTCCGTGACTTTTTTACGGGCTGAGCAGTGCTCTATTTGCAATGACACATTGCCTACCTCGGATGTTGTTGTTCATCGATGGTGCGCTTCCCGGATTAAGTGAGGCTTAATTGGTCGCCGGCAAATGCTTCGGAGCAACGATTCATGTCGCTACCAGAGTTGGGCGCGCTATTGCTCACGTTCAAGCGAGGAATCTCCCTTATCTGCGCAGTTGCGTCTGTGCGGTAGCCAACTTACGCGAATGGAGAGATTAAAGTGCTGAGCCCTGCTCGGTATCGTTCTCAAGAAGGAGTTTTGGTGCAGTCACCTTCGAAAGAAATCTTTGGGGTGACTATAGAAACCCGTCTGCTGAGTTGCGAGAAGTAGCCAGCGGCGCGTTCCGAAACATCATTTATCTGAAAAATATCTCCGGCTTTGCTGACCTGGAGAAATGTGTTTGTAGAATTTCTGGTCTCTAAGAAAATTTGACCATCCGGGTTGCCCCACCTGTGTTCCTGCACTTTCAGATGTGCAGAATCTTTTGTGACGCTACCCTCGTAGGTCAATTGCCCCGCGCATTGGTATTTGGTTTCAATCATCGAGTATTTGTGGATGACAACAAAAGCCAAAAGCGCGATACCTATTGCGGCACCCAATGCTATCCCTGCACGTTGAAGTGTTTTCACCTGCTACCTCTAAGCGATTGTTTTACGCAACAATACCACGGCACTTTGGAGGAATATGTCGAGCAACGCTGGCAGATGAGCCATAGGGCATTTGACGGTTTGCGGTTACTGAATGCTCGAGGTTTCAGTCAGAAGCAGCACATAATTCGAATTGTGTGGCCGTAGCTTGTCAGTGCATTTGTAAATTTGCTTGCCGAATAGCAGTCATCCAGTAGAGTCAGCGGATGCCTTTTCTACCCAAATTGGATGGTCATCGCGACCGGCGGCTCCTGGCCGGGTGGGTGAGCTCGACATTGCGCCAGTAAGCTATCAGTCGTGGAAGCGCCTTTCCGGAGTATGACCGCTTTGAGGCAAGATGCCTGACTAGTGCTAGCGGCCAGGACCGGCCGCTCGGGATTTTTCTTCATTGCGGCCATTCATTTTCACGCTCGCTCGGAAGCAGTCATTGACCCGAGGGTATTCAGATTTTCATGTTGGCAGGCCGGTATGTAGCGTTAGCGACCCTTCGGAACTCATGACGTGAGAATAGTGCTTCACCGATGCCATCATCGACCTAAGCCGTTTTGAATGGCTGGATAACTTCCTTGGATTGCAGCCGCTCAATATTGAGGCTTGAATACCGAGAGTAACACCAGTAAAGTCAAGGTAGGCTGGTAGGTATTTTTTGATGTTGAGTGACTACTCAAGTCGAAGCTGGCTGAAAATACGAAAAGGCAGGTTACGTTAGTCGGCGCTGGCGGGACGTGAACCTGCCGAATTTCTTCAACATAACAACGGTCTCAGGACGGTAATATCCGAAGGTTGTGACGCCGATACTGGTATGAAGCTGACACTCAATTGGGCTATGCCACTGGGGGATTATCGCGAACTGCTTGCCGTAGTTCAGAATCCCAACTTGCTCCAGGATCCGGTGTATGGCCGTGCCCATGCTTGGTTCTATGGCATAACAACGAGATACGGCTTGATACGCATTGATGACAGTGCCGCTGGGATTTTTCAGTGGTTTGAAAAGAGGGCGCTAGGCGGATTGATTCATGCCGTGATGTTAGATCGCGGACCTCTCTGGTTGCCTGGATATGGCCATCTGGCGCATCAGGAAGCCTTCTTTCGTCATTTTAACAAACAGTTTCCGCGCCGACTGGGGCGCCGTCGGCGGGTGATTCCGGAGGTATTGCTGGATCAGCGTATGTATCTGGCTAGTTGCGGCTTGCAGCCCACTTCACAGAGCAGCTATGCGACCTATTTGGTCGATCTTGATGCAAACCCAAACCAGTTACGGGCGCGTTTGAGCGGCAAGTGGCGCAGTGCTTTGCGCAGGGCCGAGCAACTGCTGGACCATGGCGAGTTGCGCACGGACTGGACGGGTACACCCGAGCGGATCAGGGAACTGTTAGGCTGGCATCAGCAGGATCAGCTTGACAAGGATTATCGTGGCGCGCATCCCGTCCTGATGAAGAAATTGCTGACCGATTACGCCAAAGTACAAGGATTGTTGCTGGGCGTGGCCTACCACAAGGAGGTGCCATGCTCCGCTGTGGCGGTGCTCTGTCACAGTAGCGGGGCAACGTATCAACTGGCTTGGAACAACAAGGCCGCGCGCCAAACCGGCACGAACAATCTGTTGCTCTGGCAAGCCATGCTGGCCTTGCAGCAGCGGGGGGTATCTTGCTTCGATCTCGGCGGGTTCAATGACGAAGCGCCCGGCTTGCAACGCTTCAAGGCCGGCTTGGGGGGGCGAGAAGTGCAGCTGGCAGGTATGTTTGTTTAGCAAGCAAGGGCAGGAAGTTCAACAACCCTACAGAAAGTATCGCGCACTTCTCGTCCTGCATAAAAAGAGGGACGAATCCGGAAGTCTCATCCGCCGACGTAAATCCATTGCCCCAAAGACTGCCGTACTTTGCTACCGGCCCTTGAACCTCGGATGGCGCGGCAGGCAGGACAGGGATTGGCCACAGCAAGCCAAGTATCGCATGTGTTTCTGTTCGTCGAGGTCGTCGGACCAATGGGCGGTCTACATTCGTAAACTGCCATTCGCTTCAATGTGGCTATAGCTTGTGTTGCCGGCTACGCAAATCCGTAGAAATTTGGCGGCATAAGATGGCGGCTGAATTTGGCGTCGAGTGGTAGACGAAATTGGGGCCCATTGGGCCCCGTGTTTTTATGTAGCGGTTGTTCGCCTCAGAAAGGCGGATCAGTCACCGAGCGGTCGCAATGCGTGATGCAGTCGTCGCGATAGTGGGTGTGCAACGCAACTTCATAGTGCGCCCAAATCCGGTCGCGCAAATCATCGAGCAGCTCAATCACCGCCATCGCCTGTGCCGGTGACCAGTTCGGATCGATCAGCAGCGCCAAGCCGTGCTTCAGGCCAGAAGGTTGATGGTGCGCTGTCATGACCCGCCCTTTGTCTTGCGCGTTTTTGATTTCGCTGCCGCCGCCTCCTGCGCCTCCTTGCGGCGGAACGACTCGCCCTTGATCGACAGGATTTCCGCGTGATGGACCAGGCGATCAATCATGGCGACGACACAACTGGCGTTGGGAAACACCTCACCCCATTCCGAGAACGCCTTGTTGGTCGTGATCAAGGTGCTCTTCTTCTCATGCCGGCGGTTGATCAACTCGAAGAGCAAATCGGCATGGCGGTTCGAATAGGAAAGATAGCCCACCTCGTCGACGACCAGGAGGTCTGGCGCTGCATAGCGGCGCAAGCGGTAACGCAACGCCGAATCACTATCGAGTCCGGCCAACTCGCCGAGCAACTGGCCGGCGGTGGCAAACAGCACCGTGTGACCCTGCAAGACGGCCTGATGCGCAATATTCTGGGCAATCATCGTTTTACCCTATTTCCGGCAGTTGAGAAGGGACAGATTAGCCTTGAGCTAGACTGGGAGATAGTTTCAACGGATATATCGAGGTCACCAGATGGGTGAAGCAAAAAGGCGTCAAGTCGCTGTCCAACCGCGGGTGCTGGAGGCCATGG
>JAUYQT010000089.1 GCA_030697085.1 Azonexus sp.
GATTACCGTAACGTTGCGGCGGCGCCGGTCAAGGCTGAAACAGCGATCAAGGCAAAGCCGGTCGCCAAGGCCAAACCTGCCGTTGCCGCAAAGCCGGCCGAGGTCGTCAAGGCGCCGGTGGCCGAGGTGAAGAAGGCTGAAGTGGCTGAAAAGCCGGCCAAAAAAGAGGCAATCACCAAGGCCGCAGCCAAGCCGGTTTCGATCAACAAAGCCAGCGAAGATGAATTGGCTGCGATCAAGGGTCTGCCGCGCGAAGTGGCCCGCGCCATCATCGCGGCCCGTCCGTATGCCTCGCTTGACGATGTTTGCAAAGCCAAAGGCATGGGTCTCAAAAAGCTGGCCAAACTGCGCGATCTGCTCGCCCTGTAAGGTGAGTTTGTCGTAAAGGCAGGGGATTGTTGCTTTTGCGACAATCCCGGCTCTGAAATTCGTTATAAAAACAATGAATTGAAGATGGCACCCGTCTTGCTAAATGCACTCCATACCACTGGAGAACAGCATGAAAGCCAGCGAAATCCAGGCACTGCTCGACGAGCCGGCCTGTACCCATAACACCAAGGAAAAATCCGGCTGCGCCAAGCCCAAACCAGGTGCCACGGCGGGCGGTTGTTCCTTCGACGGCGCGCAGATTGCGCTACTGCCTATTGCTGACGTTGCCCCCATCGTGCATGGCCCGATTGCCTGTGCCGGTTCGTCTTGGGATAACCGCGGTACGCGTTCTTCCGGCGTGACGCTCTACCGTACAGGCATGACGACCGATCTGTCGGAAACCGATGTCGTCATGGGGCGCGGCGAAAAGCGGCTGTTTCACGCCATCAAGCAGGCCATCGACAGTTATTCACCAGCCGCAGTGTTTGTATACAACACCTGTGTCACAGCGCTGGTGGGCGACGATGTGGGCGCAGTTTGCCGCGACGCGACGGAGCGCTGGGGAACCCCCGTGGTGCCGGTCGATGCCGCCGGCTTCTACGGCACCAAAAATCTTGGCAACCGACTGGCTGGCGAGGCGATGTTCTAGCACGTCATCGGCACCGCCGAGCCGGCGCCAGCAATGCCGCGCGCTGACGCCCTGCCGACTTACGACGTCAATCTGATCGGTGAATA
>JAUYQT010000808.1 GCA_030697085.1 Azonexus sp.
CTTCGGTCAGCGAGTGCAGGACCTGGTCGCGGCGGGCTTCCTGTTCAATGCTGCGGGTGATGTTTTCAACGGTGAGGACGTAGCCGGACATGGCGCTTTCGGCTTCGCTGGCCGTTGCCGCACCGGCGGCAAGTACGGGCACCATCTGGGCACGCAGCAGTTGGCCGCTGCGCGTGGTGGTGATGAAGTTGGCGATGGCGGTTTTGCCGACATGCAGGCGCTGGCGAATGACTTCCTGGGCGTGTTCGACCTGATTTTTTTCGAGGATGGAGAAGATCGAGCGGCCAAGGCCGATCAGGGTGCCGCCGGAGACCGAGGTCGGGCCTTGGGCCAGGGCTTTGAATTGCAGGCGGGCGCGGTTGTTGTAGAGGAGGATGCGGCCGTCGAGATTGCACACGACGACGGCTTGGGCGAGTTCGGACATGAGCGCGGCGAGACGGTTTTTTTCTTCTTCGACCGAGGCTTTGGCGCGGGCGATCTGGGCGTCGACATCGTCCATCAGGACGTCGCGTTGTTGCGCCAGATCATTGGCGGCGCTGGCCAGTTGCTGGACTTCCGGCGGGCCGTCGAGGTTGACCCGGAAGTTGCGGTTGGCACCGAGCATCAGGCGCAGGGTTTCGGCCATGCGCAATAGGCCTTCGACGTATTGTTTGAATAGTTTGTGCAGGACGATGACGCCGATGGCGAAGCCGAACAGGGTCATCAGGGTGCCGACTGGCAGGCGGGAGACGAGGAGTTTGAGCAGCAGGTCGCGTTCGCTGGCTTGCATGTCGACCCAGACGAGGAAGGAGGTGACGACGAAGGGGCCGGTCATCAGCAGGCCGAGGACGATGATGGCGAGGGTAAAGCGGTATTTGGCCTTCATGGTGTGGATCCAATGAAATGGGGCGCAGAGTTTGGAGGGGGCGGTTGTTTTTAGGGTGTTTTACGGGTTGACCGCAGCGTTTTGTCGGCTCAGGCGGCGGTTGCGGTCAACCCTGATTCAGGGGCAATTTAGTCGCCACTTGGTCGTCACTCAAGCGATGCCAAGGATGGCTTTGACTTTGAGGGCGAGGTCTTTGGTTGAGAAGGGTTTGGTGATGTAGGCGTCAGCGCCGATGGCGAGGCCTTTGGCGACTTCGGTATCGCGCCCCTTGGCGGTGAGCATGATGATGCGCAGCGCAGCCTGGGCCGGGTCGGCGCGCAGGGCTTCGAGCACTTCAAAGCCGGATTTTTTCGGCATCATGACGTCGAGCAGAACGAGGTCGGGATTGAAGCTGGCAACTTTGGCCAGCGCTTCGTCGCCGTCACTGGCGACGGCGATCTCGAAGCCTTCTTTTTTCATCAGGAATTCGAGTGAGATGACGATATTCGGTTCGTCATCAACAATGAGTATTTTATGGGCCATGCGGTTTGTCTCCCTTTTTATGTCTCCGATGCCGGCAAGGGCACCGTGAAGATGAAATGCGCCCCCTGGCCGGGAGCGCTTTCTACCCAGAGATTACCACCAAAGAATTCAGGCTGAAAAAATCAGTTGAAGCGTAAGTGCATAGTGGCGCAGAGGAGGGCTGGAGCCAGAGTAGAGCTGGCGGCTAGGCCAACGGGATAGCCGGAAAAGTGATGATTCTGAAAACCTCAGTCAGAACCCTTAACGCAGGCGAGGTTTCCCGGCCGCCTGCCTTACGGCGCCGAGATGACCCGGTTTTTGCCGCTCTGCTTGGCTTTATACATCGCCTCGTCAGCTCGTTTGATCACCGTGGACTGGGTATCGTCGGGAAACAATTCGGTGACGCCGGCGCTGAAGGTGATCAGCACTTTCTCGTGACCGTTGAGGAAAAATTTTCGGGTGAGTTCCCGTTGCAGCCGGGTCAGCGCGATGACAGCTTCTTCCAACGGAGTTTCGGGGAGCAGGATGATGAATTCTTCACCGCCGAAACGGGCGACGGTGTCTTGCGGGCGCAAGGTTTCCCGGCAGACATTGGCGAGGTGGATGAGTGCCTGATCGCCGACGTCGTGGCCCAGAGAATCATTGAGCTTTTTGAAATTGTCGATGTCGAGCATGCCAACACAGAGCAGCGTGTCGTGCCGTTTACCGCGTGCAACTTCTTTGTCGAACATGTCTTCGAGGCCGCGCCGGTTGAGGACGCCGGTGAGTTGGTCGTGGCGGACGAGGTCGCTGGTTGCTTCCAGCTCTTTTTCCAGATCGCGGATTCGGGCTTCGGATTTCTGGACTTTTTCCTGGGTTGATCGCAGCTCATCACGCGAGCGCTGGGTATTGATCTGGATAGTGCGGGTTTCGCGCATGACTTCGCTGAGCACACCGCCGAGTTCAGAGATGTCACTGGCCGCTGTGATCTTTCCCGCACACACTTCAATTTTGTCGTGGTAATCCGAGGTGGCATCGGCGAAGTCAGCTAGTTGGTCGACAAAGCCGGCCAGCATGTGTTTGATCGCCTCCCTGGCTTCAAAAAGCCCAGCCTTGAGCTGGCTCTGCTTGTACAGGACTTCTTTTAGCCGGCACTCGGCGTCGTCAATAGCACGTTGAGACAGCGGCTTTTCGATGATGTCGCGGACTACCTCGATCTGGCCGTGCAACCAGCGGTCATCAAGCACCAGTTCGGTAATGTTTTCGACCAGCAGGCGCAGCAAGTTAAGCAGGCTGCGGCGTAATTCGGCCTGATCTTCAGCAAGGAGTTCGAGTTTGAAGGCGAAGCGTTTCAGGCGGGTCAGGAATTCCTGCATCTGCTCGGCGTTGCTGGCGGTGCGAATATCGTTGGCGAGCGCCTTGGCATCGCTTGAAAGCTGCGGGCTTTCGATTAACTGCGTGGCGATTGCCGAGTCGAGCGTGAAGGCAAATAGCGTGCGTAATTCGGGCAGCAGGTCTTTGCTTGCTGCGGTCGACAGCGTTTTAGTGCCGATTTCTACCGGCATCGTCTCGATTGGCGCGGTCTCACTATCTACCGGGGTATTTGATTCCTTCCCCTGACCCCAGGAGCGCAGCAGGTTTTGCAGGCGATTGAACAGCGTTTCGGGATTGGCGCCACTGCTGGTCAACACGTGTTCCAGAGATTCCCGCTTGCGCGCTGTAGTCAGGCCGATATGCTTTGTATCCCATTGCCGGAGCAGATCGCTGACAAGATCAGCCCAGGCCAGCTTTTGACTTTCGGCCAGTGTGCCAATGAATTCAATCAGGCGGTTTTTGTAATCCTCCCAATTGGCCGTCTTGACCGCTTCGTCGAGTTGCCGGGCGAGGCGCAACTGGTCCGGCGTTGTTTTCGGAAGCGCCGCCGCCAGTGAACGCAGCTGTTTCTCCGGGAAAGGCTCGGCCGAAGCCTTGGTGCCGCTGATCTCCTGGTACAAGGTCTGGTAATTGTCCGGCGTTGGTGGAATGCGGCGTACAGCAAGCAAACGCAAAGTTTCGCGGGCAATTTCAAACGGATTTGTCAGTGTGGTCATTTTGTAATCTGAATGTTCAGGCTATAATCTCGCCCCGACGCGACATGCCCCCGTAGCATGAAGGTCGTGCAGTTGATTTGTAATCATCAGGTGGGAGTTCGATTCTCTCCGGGGGCACCAGTAAATTCAAACACTTAAGCCATTCTTCGGAGTGGCTTTTTTGTTTTTTGCGACCATGACGATACCCTTGGAATGAACTGAGTTTAAGGTTTTACCTATTGTAGCGTAGGGTTGGACTATGAATTGAACTGAGGTTTCGGGGAGTAACTGGCCGAGGATCATCTGCAGTTACGGCAATCCGGGGCGGCCTTGGGCGAAGCGGACTCGCGGCGCTTGCTGCATGAACTTCATGTGCACCAAATTGAACCTGAAATGCAGAACGAGGCCTTGCGCGAGTCTCAAAACCAGACTGATGGCCTGATTGTGTTTTGGTTTGACAAAGTTCATCTCGACTTCATACTGAAATCAGACTGGCTGGTTTGTGGCTGTTGGTCCCCAAGCCAACTTTACTGCAACGGCCTGTGCTGGCTTGTCCGGCGATTGAGCACCGCCGGCGATTATTCGCCCTTTGCTGCAATATCTAAAAGGTGGGTGTGAGTACCATGATTGCTGCCGATCTCAAATTTGTCTTA
>JAUYQT010000115.1 GCA_030697085.1 Azonexus sp.
GCTATTAATTTCGTTCAGATGAAGGTCGGCCCCACCCCGAGAAATCGCCAGTTTTTCACTGTCGACCGCAGCAGCCTCAAATAAGGCGGGCGAATTATTCACTATAGGTTGCACCGCTTCATCTGCATTAGCCTGAACGGACCACCCAACGGCATTAACGAGCAAAGTGCCGACAATCAACCAACGGGAATGCTTTCTATCTTTCACGTCGCTTCCCCTTTCTTGACTCAAAAACCCCGGAACCGTCAGGCCCCGGGGCTTATTAACACTTACTTGCCAACAGCCAGATTGGACTGAACATTGACCGCAGTTTGCACCAGCGCGTTAATGCCGCTGTTCTGAACTGCAGTCATGATCCCGGCAGCGGATTGCCCAACGCTGGTCATGCTGTTCGACATATCGAACACACCGGCGCTGACCGAGTTGGTCCCGCCATTACCACCAGCACCACCGACTGCGCCGTTGCCCACACCACCAACGCCACCGAGGCCGCCTTCGCCGACAGCACCGTCACCACCGATAGCACCGACTGCGCCAGCGCCACCGGTGCTGGAGCCACCAGCGGCACCGCCTGCACCGGCTGCGCCGTTACCCGCCGTTGCGGTGGAGCTACCGTTGGTAGCGCTGCTCGAAGCACTGCCGTTGCTGGCAGCCCCACCCGCAGCACCTGCGCCAGCGGCGTTGCTAGCCGTACCACCAGCACCACCCGTGGCTGAACCACCCGTGCTGGATGCGGTCGACGTACCGGTTGCCGAGCCGCCGGCGCCGGTGATAGCCCCTGTCGTGCCGCCTGTGGCCGTGCCAGTAGCCGTACCGGTCGACGCACCACTTGAAGCAGTCGAGGCGCCGCCGGTGCCGGTACCAGCGGTTGAGCTTGCCATACCTGTGCCCGCCCCAGCCGTGGAGTTTGCCGTACCAGTGGCTGCGCCAGCAGTATTGGTTGCCGTTGGGGTGGCACTTCCAGTAGTTGGAGTACCAGCAGTACTCGTCGCGCCACCAGATGTCGTCGTGGTCGGTCCGTTGGCCGCGGCGCCACCGGCGCCACCGGCTATTGCCGGATCGACAGTGCCAGCACCACCGGCACCGCCTCCTGCAGTGTTGCTCGAACTGGCAGCACCGGCGTTAGCTCTGCTATTGGCATTCGCACCGCCGGTAGAGGCTGTCTGGCGGGAAGTCGATGCTCCGCCGGAAGAAGTATCAGTAGCCCTGGATGAGCCACCCTTAGATGTGTCCATAGCGTCAGACGCGCCGCCCCGGCCTGCGGAACGGGCATCTGCGGCACCGGTACTATCGGTGTTGGTGGCGCCAGCGTTACCACTCCGGACTGTGCTAGTCGCATCAGAGCCGTAAGCCTGTTGCCGGGTCGTGTTCGAGGCATTGGCACCATTAGCCGTGGCCTCGCCACCATTGGCACCTCGGGCGTTGCGGGCATTGCCACCATCGCCGCCATTGCCGGCTGTAGCATCGCCAATCCTGGCATTCCCGGCATCAGCACTGCCATTCGTTGCCGTAGCACTGCCACCCATGCCGCCAGCACCGCCCAAGCCACCAGCACCACCGTTCCCAGCATTGCCGCCACTGCCACCGGACCCGCCAGCGCCGCCAGAGCCACCCGTACCACCAGTCCCTCTACCGCCAGCACCGCCGTTACCGGCGCCGCCAGCACCACCGCTAGCGCCGTTGGCATTGCCCGCGTTGCTGGCATTGTTGCCAATCCCTGAAACGCTGTTGTCGGTTACCGTACCGCTCAGTTCAACCTTGGCAGTCGCCTTGCTCTCGTTAAAAGCATTGGTGAAAGCGGAAGTTGCGGTGCCGCCGTTATTGGCAGCGGTACCTTGATCCCTCGCCGCAGCCCGGCCATCGTTGTTACGGTTGTCACCGGTACTCTTGTCGTTATCCTGATCCCCGTTATTGGTCGTTGCAGTGGCACCGTTGTTGGCAGCGGCTGCCTGGTCCTCTGCCCTGGCGTTGCCCCTCCCGGAGTTGGTAGCCGTATCGGTACGGGTATCGGTACGGGTATCGTTGCGGGTATCGGTACGGCTAACGGTATTGTTGTTGGCCTGGCCATACTCATTAGCCTGCGGACTCAAATCGCCAGCATTTTGGGTTGAAGTCGCAGTGGCCGTTTGCGTTAAGCCAAGACGGGCACCAGCGCTTCCATTTTCCAGCGAGGCTGATGCCGCCGGGGTGTCCGGTGCCGGGGTTACCGGAACCGCCGAAGAGCTAACCGCCACGTCGCCGGTGAAGTTGTTCGTCGGATTCGCCCATACGGGGGTTGCACTGTAAGCGAGCGCAACGGCAGCGGCTAAAAGAGTCTTATTCATGATGAAAACCTCCGGTCATATTTTGAAGTGGCCGCAGCCCCATGCCACGCCCTCCGATTGACCTAACAGCAATGCCCGTGCCATCAAGAAATAAAAACGCTAACCAACTGATTTTATAGAAACAAATATGACTAGATAGCAAAACAACAGCCCTAAACTAATGCCATATGTGTAAATAATCTGAAACAAGATACAGGCTAAATCAGGCAAAACAGCGAGCCAAGATTACGGATATGTGGTCTGGCGCTCGAAGGCACGGCGTTGGCCGCATTTTGCAAAAATGTAACCAAGTTGATACAAACCAAAACGCCCCCTGAAACGAAGACGACCGACACTCAGCCGAGCGCAAAAAAAGGACCCGATGAAAATATCCATTAAAAATCAATCGCTAAAAAGAGAACTGCCGATAACTACCAAAATCACAGTAACGCGGCTATTGACCATCCGGTATGTCGAGTTTCTCCAGCAAGCTTTAACTTTGCGCCGGTCAGAGAAGTAACGGCGGAGGCCCCACGGTCAACACCAAAAAGCACCGTGAAACGAAGCCGCGCCTATTCATCCAGTTGGAGAGTTCGATGCATCGCTGTCAGAGCAAGATATCCAGAACGGCCCCCAAACGCGGCAGCATCCAGCGCCATCCGCTCACGGCCGAACCGATGGCCTATTTGGAGCAGCTGGCGGCGGTATCTGAAAATGCGGTGATGATTACCACAGCGGCGGGGTGCATCACCTACATCAACCCGGTCTTTGAAGCTCTGACCGGCTATGGAAACAAGGAAATATGTGGACAAGACGCCAGTCTCTTCCATGCCGGCGAGCCTGATCAGCGCCTTTTTGACTACGACGACATTTGGTCAGCCCTGAGTAAAAGCCAGGAGAGCGGCGATTTCCCCAAATGTTTTATCCATCGCAAGAAAAATGGTGAGTTTTTCTTCATAGAACAAGTCACCCGGCCCTTTATCGCCCCCGATGGCAGCATCACCCATTACATTTTGACCGGGCGCGATATCAGCGAACGCATCAACACACTGCACCAACTGGCCAGACAAGCCAACCACGATGACCTGACCGGGCTGAGCAATCGCAATTTATTTATGGATCGCCTAAGCCAGGCCTTCAACCAGGCCGCACGGCGCAACGATCGCTTTGCCATGCTCTATATCGACCTCGACGGTTTCAAGAAAATCAATGACAGCCTGGGCCACGCCGCCGGTGATGAGCTATTACGGGCTGTCGCAACGCGACTGCGACAGAGTGTCCGCGAAGTAGACACCGTCGCCCGCCTCGGCGGCGATGAATTTGCCCTCATCCTCCCCGACGCCAAACATCGCGAAGACGTTGAAACAGTCGTTGGGAAAATACTTCAAGCCTTCCAGGAACCAGTGATTTGGCAGCAAGCCTCACTCGCCATTCGCGCCAGTATCGGCGCCTCGCTCTACCCTGAAAACGCCACTAGTTGCGAGCAACTCCTGCAGCACGCTGACAAGGCCATGTATCAACAAAAAAAAGCCGGCGGTAATGGCGTCAGCCATTTTGATCAAGATACAGTCGACTCAAATATGCAAAAAAAATCCAGAAAAAAGCCGGTTCGCCTTAAGCGGCTTTCCCCACACGCAAGCCAGGCAGCCCAATCAGCGCCTTGATTTTTACCTTGCCGAAACGGACAACATCCCAGACTTGAAGCAGTGCTGATTTAAACCATTTTGTCGCGCCAGCACACCCCAAGGTGTGCTCCCTGCGGAACAAAGGCGAAACCCATGAGCACCAAGGTTCTGGATCCCCGCTAGCGTGAGAATGACGAATTAATCAGCGCATTCCTTACTGCTCAAGCCTGACAAATCCCCGTCTTGGCGTCAGAAGACAGTTTCGAATTCAACTCGATATTGAACTTGTTAATACCCCGGTAAAGGGTGACTCGGGAAACACCGAGTTGCTGGGCCGCTTTTGAGACGTTATTACCGTTGGCGCGCAGGCTGGATTCAATAATATCCCGCTCAAAAGAAGCACGTGCCGCCTCCAGCGTCACCCCCTGATTCTCCTGAACGAAAATCGCCAGGCCAAGATCAGCCGCGGTAATCAGTTTGCTATCACTCATCACCACAGCACGATGCACCCGGTTAATCAGCTCGCGCACATTGCCCGGCCAGTGAAACAACTCCATCGCACCAATCGCCTCGGCGGTAAACCCTGAAACCTTGCGCCGGGTTGGGCCTGATGAAAAATTCTGCAACACCGTTTCAGCCAGCAAACGCACATCCCCCGCACGCTCCCGTAGCGGCGGCAATTGCATATGAATCACATTAAGGCGATAAAACAAATCCTCGCGGAAACGCCCTTCGCGAATAGCCTCCTGCAAATCGACATGCGTTGCCGCCACGAGGCGGAAATCAACCGGGATCGACTGCGTTGAGCCAAGTCGGGTTATCGCCTGCTCCTGCAAAACCCGGAGCAAATTGACCTGCATGCCAAGCGGCAAATCACCGATCTCATCGAGGAAAAGAACCCCGCCGTTGGCCGACTCAATACTGCCGATTTTTCGCTGACTCGCGCCGGTAAACGCGCCCTTCTCATGCCCGAATAGCTCGGACTGAATCAAATTGATCGGAATCGCCCCGCAATTAACCACCACAAACGGCTTGCCTGAACGTGACGAATAATTGTGAATCGCTCTGGCGACCAGCTCCTTGCCCGTTCCCGACTCGCCACCGAGCAACACCGGCAACTCAGTATCGAGCACCTTTTCCAGCTGCCGAAAAAATTTGAACATAGCCGGGCTGGTGCCACAAATACCAAAGCGCCCGGACCCATCATTTTTACTCACCAGCGCCTGCCGCATACGCGCCTTGCCACACGCATGTCCAATGCTCATCGCCAGGCGCCGCGGCTCAATCGGCAAGGTATGAAAATCGTGAAACGCATTCAGGATAAACGTCTGAAACTCGCGGGAGGCCAGCGAGTCCGGCGAAACGACGCCAATCCATTCCATCATCGGCGCACAGGCAATCATTCGCTCAACCTCCTCCCGCAACTCGGGCGTCAGCAAATCAAGCACCACCAAACCCACACTGCAATGATCCTTGGCGAGCATTTTCTGCACCGCCGGCACTGACTCGAAACAATGAACCGTTTGATCCGCCGCAACCAATAAAGGCAACTGCTCGGCGAGAAGCCCATGCGCGTCAAACACCAGCACATTCCGTCTTTTCATTGTGACGTCCCCATTGATTTCAGTATTCACTAGCACCCGCATCGTGGGTAAATATTGCCCTCGCCCCCCAATCCTGCGAATACCACCTTCCACTTAATCGGCATAATATATACGCCATAGAGCCGGAGGCTTAGCCGCCATTATTTGATGATCGGCTCCCGCATACCGTGATCCGCGTAAGCAAAATACTGATCCGTCAGTATTTCTCCTACCTTGATTCGGCCATAACTTGAATCCAGGAACGCCACAGCGCTCAATCCAGAAAAGCTGCCGCGCGTTACCTCCATCAAGGAGAGGGCTGTGAAAATCACCTTTATGCTGGCGAGCACATGCCTAATCCTTGGCTTAGTACAATCGATCGCGGCCCACGCCAACGCCATCAACGAAAGCAAAACAGTTTTGCCGGACAGCAGCGGTGCCAGGGGCGAGCGTAAAACGCCACCCGCCGAAGCTGGCAACGAGCAAACATCGAGTGATCGTGAACTGGCCGCCAGGGCAAAAAAACAGCCAATCAGCCGCCTGACGGAAACTTCCGTTGGCGAGCGGCGGCAATCTTTCTTTCTCTTGCTGCAAATTTTGCGCAGTGCCAAATAGCTTTCAACCTAAGCCAGCTTTGAACCTAAGCCGGACAAGCGGGAAAACCCACTCAATACTCCCGCTGATACCGCCCGACCAACTCCGCAACCTCGATCACATGCCCCTGCATGGTCTTTTCTAGCAGCATCCGGTTGGGGAAACGAAGATCCGGCAGCACCACATCAAGGGCCAAAAGCTGGTGAATATAACGATGCACGCCAATCGGCGGACACGGCCCACCGTAACCTGTGCGCTTCCAGTCGTTGCGCCCCTGCAGCGTTTGTGGCGGCAGCATTCTGACGCTGACGCCCTCCGGCAGACCCACGCTATCGACCGGCAGGTTATAAAGCAGCCAATGCACCCAACGAACCTTGGGCGCCAGCGGGTCCGGGGCATCCGGATCATCAACAATCAACGCCAGGCTTTTAGCCCGAGCTGGCACCCCGGCCCAGGACAAAGCTGGCGAAATATCCAGGCCATCGCACGTGTGGCGCAATGGAATCATCCCGTTATTGGAAAAAGAAAGTGACGTCAGGCTCAACGACATGGCATGGCACGCAATCCAGGCAAGTATCGACGCTCAGGAAACCGGGATAACCCGGGCCTCCTCAGCCTTCGCCTTGGGCAAACGCACCATAAGTACGCCATTCTTGTAGCTCGCCTCGGCCCGGCTTGCATCAACCGCATGCGGCAACGGAAAAAC
This sequence comes from Azonexus sp., assembly GCA_030697085.1. Taxonomy (GTDB): domain Bacteria; phylum Pseudomonadota; class Gammaproteobacteria; order Burkholderiales; family Rhodocyclaceae; genus Azonexus. Next base: position 6,812 of record JAUYQT010000115.1, read on the forward strand.
CCGCTGGAAGGCGCCGTACGCCCGCTCCATCACGTGGTAATCACTATCATGCGCTTCACGTTCAAAGTGCTTTTCACCACTCAGATAGAGCGTATTGCCGCGAATCGAAATCTCACAATCCTCCTTCTCCATACCCGGCATCTCGACGCGAACCAGCACATCCTTTTGCGTTTCCTCAATTTCACCGGCCAACAAACTCCAGCGCGGCAAGGTCGCAAGCGCCCCAGGCTCAACGCCAGAATCACCCGCCGCATCCTTCCGGTGAACAAAATGTGTCAGCGCCCCACTACTTCGGCTGAGCAATTCATGCCAGCCATCGGACAAACTGCCCCAGGCACGGGTCAACTCATGCCCGGCGCTCCGCCCGGCCTGCTTCAATGATTCAAGCATAATCAAATCCCTCTCCGTTTTTCTGTGCTATTCGTCACCCGCCCCACCATTGCCAGGACACCCGCAAACGCCGCAAGCATCCATTGGGAAAATAAGGAAAATTTGAAGCTTTAAAAATACGCAAGCTGCCGTATTTCCAATAACCTAAAGCCGGTAACTCAGGCATCGGCGCTCACTGCTGCGGTCAACCCCAAAAAATGGGCAAAAATGACGATCAACCCAAGCCGTCACCTTCCCCAAACGCCACGCGCTTTGACCAGCACGCGTCAACAGCGGGCTACCCTGAATCCTGTAGCCAATATAGAGACTTCTCTGGATACCCTGCCCGGCCTCCTGTCGGCAAAATGAAAATCCGCCCAAGAACTAAAGATCGAACGAGCGGATGTTTCTGGAAATATTCATGTCACCCAAAAGTGCGAGTATTTACCTATTGCCAATTATCTGGAGGAGATAAGCCAATGGAATTTGAAGTCAAATCCGGGAGTTACGGAAACTGCCTGATTTTTTCCGGGCCGATGACTTGCCGCAATTCACGAGAAATCGAAAACCGGATCATCAGCGCGATGCGCCAACACCCGCAACTGAACGTCGATTTATCCGGCGTTGAAGAAATTGATCTTTGTGGCATTCATCTGCTTGGCGTACTACAAAGCCATGGTGGTGAAGCCGTCCGCATCACCGCCACTTCACCCACCGTCGATATGGCACTCATGCAACTTCCCTCAACCCACCGCCATGCCAGGCTAAAGCGCAATATTCACACACCGAAACCCGCAAGCGCACAAATGGCCCGAGCAGCTTAACGCGGCACTCATCAAGGGCATAAGGGATCACCCGCCAAGCCAAGCAAGCCGCGGTCAAAAGAAGAGGAAGGGAGAACAAACGCCCTTCCTGCTAATTTTCCGCCCCCTTCTCCCCAGGGGGTGCAGACCAGGCACATTCCAATGTGATATCTGCCAGATAGATTACCAATTTCCAAGTAATGTCATTAACGTAATATGAACTATAATTAATTGGTAATAGGCCAAATATGTCTGCGCCTGATAGCGCCAAAATAAATACGTAATGATTTTTTTGCCAGGCTAATTCAAGGCAAGCGAGTAAATCCCGAGGGGGGACAACATGACCATTCGATTAATGCTGGTTGATGACCACAAAATTCTGCGCGACGCGCTTCGCTCGGTCCTTGAGCATGAAGGCGACATTGTGCTGGTAGCGGAAACCGATGACCCGACCAAGGTGATCGAACTTGCGCGCCAGAAACGACCCGATATCGTCATCATGGATATTGGCCTGCCCCAGATCAGTGGCATTCAAGCCACCCGCCTTCTGTTACAGGCACAGCCGGAAATCAAGGTACTCGCCCTTTCCACCTTTTCCGAACGGCGCATTATTCTTGAAATGCTCGATGCCGGCGCCAGTGGCTATGTCGTCAAATCAGCCGGGCAGGATGAATTGCTGCGTGCGGTACGCGCCATTTCCATCGGCCGGACCTATCTTTGCCCCGAAGTGTCAGCCGTCGTCATCAACACCATGCGCGGCCGAAAAATTTCGGACAAACCGCAAGGCGAACAACTCGGACGGCGCGAACGGGAAGTGCTCAAACTGCTGACTGAAGGCCACACCTCACCCGAAATTGCCGGCACGCTCCATATCGCCACCAGCACGGTTGAAGTACATCGGCGCAACATCATGGCCAAGCTTGATCTACACAGCGTTGCCGAATTGACCAAATACGCCATCCGCCAAGGCATTACCAGCACCTGAACCAAGCCACTCGGCGCCCGAGTCGGCGCCGATATCGGCACAACGACTGCACAACCATCGTGCAGCTCCCCTGATCCTTCTAAACCTTACGACTCAGCTGCCACTGCGGCGATTCGTCAGCCCATTGATGCACGCTTGCAAAGCCTCGATTTCCACCGGTTTATGCTGCACGATAACGCCTCGATCAGCCATGCTGCGCATCAGTTTTGGGTCGGTATCGCCGGTGATGATCATCGCGGGCAACGTCTCGCCAAAGACCGCCCGGACAGCGGCAATGACATCAAAACCTGTTTTCCGATTGGCCAGCCGATAATCCGAAATAACCACATCGGGCGCCTTATCACCGAGTAGCGACAGCAGAACCTTGCCGGTTTCCGCACCCACCACTTCGTGCCCGATATCTTCCAGCGCACAACACATTGCATCGAGCACCGCCACGTTGTCTTCCACCAGCGCGATGCGCAAGGGCCGCGGCTTTGCCTCCTGCCGAGCCTCGACGTCGCTCGCTCGCCCCAGTGGCAGTTGAACTGCAAACACGGAACCTTTACCGACAGAGGATTTAACCTGTATTTCCAAGCCAAGCAAAGCCACCGCTTTGGCAACGATCGCCAGACCAAGGCCGCTGCCCCGATTGCGCTCGCCGCCACCAAGCTGGCTAAACTCCTCAAAAATCTCGCCAAGGCTTTCTTCAGGAATCCCAACCCCCGAATCGTGCACCTCAAGCCAGACCCGGCCGTGATGCCGACGACAACCAACCACCACGCCTCCATGCTCGGTATAGCGAATTGCATTGGCGATCAAGTTGCCGATAATCCGTTTGAAGATCACCGGGTCGGTACGAACGGTCAATTGTGAAGGCACATAACCCAGGCGCAAGCCTTTCAACGCCGCTTCGGGTTTGTGGATAGAGATAAGATTATCGAGCAGATCTGCCAGCGCAAAATTTCTCACCTCCGCCTGCACCACGCCGGCGTCGAGTTTCGATATATCGAGTAAATCAGTGAGCAGCTCATTCAGACTGGAAACACAACTCGTCAAATTATCCTATTTCCGGCAGTTGAGAAGGGACAGATTAGCCTTGAGCTAGACTGGGAGATAGTTTCAACGGATATATCGAGGTCACCAGATGGGTGAAGCAA
>JAUYQT010000119.1 GCA_030697085.1 Azonexus sp.
CGTCTGCAAGCAGGACTAAGCTGGCGTGTTCATTTTCGAGTGCATGGTAATAGTCGAGCTTCTTGGCATCGACCAAAGCAACGTAAGCAGAGCCATTCTTGGTTAGAAGTTTTTCGGCACCGTTCACAACTTCATCAGATAACTCGGTCAGCCGAGCACGAGCCTCGCTGATCGGCACGATATCTTGGGCACTGTAGCTCATCTCGAACTCCTTAATGAATACGTTAATGTTTAGTGTATCAGACTGATCGGCGTTGCGTTTGTTATTGCTTTTCAGCAGCGGCGAACTTCCTGCCTCGCTACCAGCCGCCAGCTTCGACAGCCAGATCACCTCCGAACAGTGGCGCCAGGCGCTGGGGCTGGCCCTAACCTATCTGGGCCGCCTGAACAACGAGCCGGGATTCAAGAACGGTGTATGAAGGGGTCACCCCTTTGCCTGTTTCAGACCGCGGCGGAGTGGATTGGGTGGCTGGGGTAGGCCTGCTACGGTCAACCGGGAAAATTGACCAAAACTGAAAACGCAAAAGTCCTTCAGCTTCAAGCCAGCACGCGCCGCAGCGCCCGGATTTTGCTCCACAGCGCCGCCTTGGGCAGGCTGATCGCCATCACCAGCATGCAACGCTCCAGCCAGTCCTGACGATTTTGCAAACGTTCAATGGCGCGTTCGAGGTCGCGGGCAATCGCCTCGCCGTAGGCGCCCTGGGCCTTGAGCAATGCCTTGCGCAACAAGGGCAAGGCGGGGCTCATCATCGCCAGATCGATCACGTCGCGGCTGAACACGCTGTCGTCGCTCCACCGATCCGAATTTGCCAGCAATTTGCAGGTCGCCATGTCGAGCGCTGTCAGCGTCGAAATGCCGCATACCTGATCTTTCCCGCTGGCCGCCGCAAGCTCGATGCGGCCTTCAAGGACGATTTCAAACTTGATCGGCAACTCATCCACGAGCAGCGTCGTGCGAATACCGTACTGATCGGCGTGCACCTCCCGCGCCAGCCGAAACCGCTCGCCATCTGGCCGCAACAACCCGGTAAAGCCCACCTCGCCGGTCAGCAAGTAGTGCAGACGACGATAGCTGTTCAGATCCGACACCAGAAAATCCATATCGACTGATTCGCGGTACTCGCCAAAACGCAGCGCCATCGCCGTGCCGCCGCCAAACAGACAATTTGCCTCACGCAACAAATCACCATCCAGCACCGACAGCACCCGGGCAATCCGGCGATGATGCGGCCGCTCAAACATCACCGGCTCCCGGCGTAGCAGAGCCGCTGAAAGCCAGCCGCAAGGCATCAATCAAATTCCGTTCACGCGGCAGCAGCGCCGCCTCATCGACATGCCGCCAGTTACGCTCGTAAATCCCCAGCGCCTCGCGCGGTGTCAATTCATCCGTACCCTGAACCTGCCACGCCAGTTGCTTCAAAGCCGGGTAATCCGCCAGACGAATCCGCGCCGGCAACCAGCCGGCCTTGTCGTCAGCCGCATTTTTCGATGGCTCGTCGCCCACAACCGTCGCCGAAAAAGTCATCCCCAGCGCAGCCAGCACATTCAGATAAGCCCCCATCGTCACCGAGGGCTCGCCTTGCTCAATGCGATGCATGCTCACCCGCGACATCCCCGCCGCCTCTGCAAGCGCCGTCGCGCTCACCCGCAAGTCCTTGCGATGTGCACGAATACGGGCGCCGAGAGCGGCAAGCTGCTCGGCAACGGCAGAGGGGTTTGCAGGGGATTTGGCTGGCATAGTGTTTCACATATTAGGCAAATGTGCCTTATTGTCAATATTGAGAAACATATTTGTGAAAATGGTCGGCAGGGGAAAGCCGCAATTATTACGCAGCTTGCCTCTTCGATGCCGCGGATGACAGCGGCGGATTCGCCGATCGAGATCGGTTTGCCGGGGCTTCCACGGTCAACCTGGAAAAAGTGCCGAATTTGAAACGTATCTGACCTCTAGGGTGCCTTCGTAAACAACCAATCGTTGCCAATTCTTGCGAAAACACTACAACGTAACTACGCTCATCCCATGAGCGCACTACACTTTGAATGGGACGACGAGAAGGCTGCAGCCAACGCCAAGAAGCACGGCATTGGCTTTGAGGAAGCCAAGTTGTTTTTCGAGACGAACGCGCCAAACTTATCAACGACCCGGACCACTCAGAAGGCATACCCTTCCACACAACTCAAATTGAATAACTGCCACCCGTGATTTTTTCCTTGTTTTCTTCGGTTGGCCGCAACAATCTGGTCCACCCTTTGCTTTCTG